>QKFE01000194.1 GCA_003252225.1 Kiritimatiellales bacterium
TTCGTCAGGCCAGTGTTTTGCCTGCATCTTCCTCCCCACGCAACCTCGCGATTACGCAGTTGATGTTCAGCTAACGCTTCCCCCTGTCGGGCGCGTAAGGGACTTTCACCCTCAAGTGGATGCGCCCTGCCGGGCGCACCAAAACAAAAAAGCCGCTATCGGGGATAGCGGCTTTTGAGCGTAAAAGGCGGAAGTTTTTACGGTGCTGTTGTTTCGTCGGGTGTGACGTAGCTCTTAATCTCTTCAAGACCTGCGATCGTTTTGTAATCGCCTTTACAGAGAGCAGTCAGCTTGGTGAATTTACTGTCATCCTGATTGGCAGAGCTTCCTTGTTCAACAAACTGGATCACGTTAAATGAGAAATCCATTTTCGTCTTTTTCTTGTCGCTGATTCCGCTCTTTGAGGGCATGGAGTCTTTTGCATATTCAGAGCGGATAAGTAGGAATGCTTCAGCGAAATCCTTGGCTTCGTAGTAGTACCATTCCGGTGACGGGGGCTTTTCGATGTCCGGGAAGTATTCTCCATTAATGGCCCATTCGTTTCTGGGGAGGACTTTCGGTGGCTTGCCTGCGGCCGCGCGCTGCTTGTTGTCTTCATCCAGCATTTTGAGCCCTTTCCGGTGGCTTTCGGCCCATTTCTGCCCGGCTGCGGTTTTGTCCCACTCTTCCCGTGATTTTGCTTTGCCTGTCGGAACGCGCTGTAGATCCCATCCGTCGCTTAGAATGAAAATGGTGTCAGCCCCCATTTTATGGGCCTGCATGGCCGGGCGATACCAGGCGCGGACATCAATTTCAGCATTGTCGTCTGTTGCGCCGACTTTTGAGGGGAATTTAAACTTGCCCGCCACTAGTTTTTCCCGGTTTTCAACCCCGCCGGGGCCGATGGTTTTTATGCCCCAATCGCTGTCGCCCATGCCTCTTTTTACGGCATTCAGCGGTGTCAGCCAGCCTTTGAGCTTCTGCACGTTGGTGTCGCTCGCGGGTACCAGATTGGGGAAGGCCAGCGCATCGCGATCCCAGTCAAACACAATGACATTGAAAAGAGCGGTCGGAGGGAGCTCTTCGACGATACGGATCAGTTCCTCTTTGATGATGGTATAGGCTTCGATACCGCCGATTTTATCGCGCATCATGTCTGCGCCGCCATCGAGAACAAGGACGATTTTTTCGCCTTTGCCTTTGATTCCGAAAATTTCGATTTCCGGCATGGAGAAACCGACTCCGCCGCCGCCGCCGAGTCCGCCGGCACCGGCGCTGCCCAGACCGCCTTTAACGCCGCTGATTTCGGGCATTTTGATATCGGGCATGTTCTGGTTCATTTTCGGCTTCACCACGATACGTTTGCGCAGCTTCGGTTTCTGCTGTTTTTTCTTTTTCACTTCGACCGGAACCTGAAGCTTTTTCAGCTGCATTTTGGGGCGGTTGACCGGTTTGGCCTCAAATTTCTGTTCTTCTCTGGTGATGACCGTGACCGCCACGAATGTGATGGCAATGATAAAGAACAGAGCGTGGATGCCCAAGCTAATGACTGCGGCGCTTGACTTTGCGTGGCCTGCGAAGAAACCTTTTTTCTGTGCCATGGTGTATTCCCGGGTTATCTAATTATTAAAGCGTGAGATGGTGTATTTTTAAGGGGGGAATCGTCAAGTGAATATATTCCCCAACCTGCTGATACCTGCGTTTTCTCTATCTTCTGTCTATTGCCTCAAGACTCTGTTTTCATTCCCGTTAAGGTAGCGCAGACTGCCTGAAATGTAAACTGCGCTTTTGTTTACAGGAACGTCCGGATTCCGGTGAACTGGACACGACGGGTACATATTCCGGGCCCGGTTTTCCGGAGTTTCCGACCATTCTGCCCGGTTAGACACCGGGCCCCGGGGTGTGTTCATTGAATCATTCGATCTGAAATCGGGGGAAATTGGTTTAAAAACGGTGTTTCTTCGTCGGCCTCTTCTCAAACCGGGACCACTTCTTTCAAGAACAGGCGAAGATGTTCGGTCAGTTTATCGGGGGCGATTTCGGCATAGGTGGCGAGCATCGCGCGGATATCATCGAGCGTGAAATTAAAGTCCATTCCGGGAAAGACATCGATGATGGTTTTTTCAAACCGGGTTCGTTCGGTTTCGGGCATCGACTCAAAAAGGGCGGCGGCTTTTGCCCGCTGTTCCGGAGTGAAGTCGTTTTCGGCGTCGGGGCGTTTTAAGAGGTGAATGTCGAATACGGCGAATTTGACCGGATCGAAAAAGAGCGATTCGGTGCCGTCGGGCAGTTTGTACGCCATATCGGTGCGGATCCAGTCGAGCACCGGTATGAAATTATAAATCACCGTATCGATGCCTTCCGCACCGAGATTGCGCAGCGTCTGTTTATAGTTTTCGATATGCCGCTCAAAATCGCCCGAGCGCGTTTTAATGGCTTCCGAAACGGGGACGGATTCAACGGCGAGCCACTTCAGTGTTTCGGCCTCAATTTCGGCTTTCCGTTTTCGGATTTCATCGATCGGCCACTGTTCGCCGTAAGGAATGTGGTGCAGCGAGGTCATGACCCCTTCGCAGCCGCATTGGCGGATATCGCGCAGCGAGACCGGATCGTTCGGCCCGAACCAGCGCATGGATTCTTTAAGCAGGATCATTGTTTATATCGGTGCTTATAGGGTGCGCTCCAGTTTTTGTAGCGCTCGCGAAAATCCTGCATGCGGTAGTAGTACAATGTATTTCTTAATACTTCGCATTAAATGAGGAGTGTGCCATAATGCTTCCAATTAACAGGAGGCAAAATGGCACCACGATACAAAGTTACATTGACGACAGAAGAACGAACGGAACTGGAGGAGTTGTCGAGCAAG
>QKFE01000314.1 GCA_003252225.1 Kiritimatiellales bacterium
GCCGCCGTAGTTATTGAAATCTTCGGCATCAATCCAGATATAGGAGGGAACCACTTCTTTCGGTACGCGCTTTTCCCCCTTATGGAAAAACGCCTGAAAACGGGCATCGGCGCGTTCCACCTCAAACCGGTTGGCCAGATGCACTGCGTTGATTTTTTCACCGGAAAGCGCCCGATCCGAAATACGGACTTCATCCATCGGATTCCAGAAAATGCGCTGACCGTTGTCCGAGCCTAAATAGAGGTAGGATTTGCTCGGATCAATTTTACCCGACGCTTTCGTTTCAGCAATCTTTTCGCCGTCCTGATAAAGCGACAACGTTTTACCGTCATACGTCGCCGCGCAGTAAACCCACACCGCATTTTTCCATTCGAGGTTGGACTTTTTCACTTCCACCTCTTTACCGTCCAGCATCAGTTTAAAGCTCAGCGAATTTTCCGGCGCGAGACTCAGCTCATACGAGCCCGCTTTCAGAACCAGCGTCGATTTACCGTTAAAATTCGGATTCCACGGCGCAATCCAGATTTCAACGGAGATGGCCTCTGCGGGCACCAAACTGGGGTCGTTCCCCGCATTAATCCATCCATCGGTTTTTATAATCGCACTCGCGCTATTGATCCCTTTTGCCCACGCAAAATTCTGACCCACCGCCACATTGCCGTTGCCCGACGAATCATCGATCTCCATCCCCTGCGCTTCATTCATTTTCCAATAGCCGCGAACGCCGTCAGTGGATGCAGCCCGCGCAAGCCCTGCTGCAGAAAGCATTACTCCCAGCCAAACCGTCAATTTAGTCATCATCCTGTTTTCCTCTCCCGTTTGAATTCATTCAGCGGCAAAAAATATAGCCTGTATTCGGTAGGGAAAATATCAGCCAAATGGATGAGACACGCCACACCTCCCCGCGCAACACATATTCACATTTACGCCAGCAGGCCGGATTACAGCCGCTTCTTCCTTGAACTGACCGGGATGCTGTGCCCTTATTTTGCGCTCTTATGGATCAGCAGGAAACAAAGGTTATTTTGCAGGAAATCAAGCGGTCGCTGGATGGCGTACTTTTGCGGGATCGCGCCCATTTAAACGCGCTGATGCGGCGGGTTCGGCAGCGGGTGCACGACCGGCAACCGGCGGATAAAATGGTTTCCCAACTGAAGGATATTCATTTTCAGGCGCTGCAGCGGGCGCAAAAACGGGCGGACGTTAAACTGGTCTGCGAGTATCCCGAAATCCTCCCGGTTTCGGCAAAAAAAGAGGACATTCAAAAACGGATCGAAGAAAATCAGGTGGTAATTGTCTGCGGCACAACGGGCTCGGGAAAAACAACCCAGCTTCCGAAAATTGTGCTCGAAGCGGGCTGCGGCAAAACCGGGCGCATCGGGATAACCCAACCCCGCCGTTTGGCGGCCACCGGAATGGCGCGGCGTGTTGCCGAGGAAATGGGGTCGGATTACGGAAAAGGGGTCGGCTGTCAGGTCCGTTTCGACGATTCAACCTGCGATGAAACAATCGTTAAATTTATGACCGACGGTATTTTGCTGGCGGAAACACAGAACGACCGGCATCTGCTCCAATACGACTGTCTGATTATCGATGAAGCGCACGAACGCAGCCTGAATATTGACTTTATTTTGGGCTATCTCAAAAACCTGCTGTCCGTCCGGCCCGACCTTAAAATTGTCATCAGTTCGGCGACATTAGATGCGGCGAGTTTTTCCGCCTTTTTTGACGATGCGCCGGTGATTGAAGTGGAAGGCCGAACGTATCCGGTGGAAGATTTTTTCCTGCCGCCGGGAAAAGACGAAGAGCTGCCGAATCATATTCTGCGGGCAATGCGGTGGATATCGGACATCGATGATCAGGGCGATGTTTTGATCTTTCTTCCGGGCGAACGCGAAATCCGCGACGCTGCCCAAAAGCTGGAAGGTCAGCACTGGAAAAACACCGAGGTGCTTCCGCTTTACGGCCGCCTCAGCATGGGCGAACAACAGCGCGTTTTCAGTATCGGCGGGCGACGCCGGCTTATTCTCGCCACCAACGTCGCCGAAACTTCGATCACGATTCCGGGCATTCACTATGTCATCGATTCCGGACAGGTTCGACTGAGCCGATACAATCCGCGCACACAGGTGCAGGGACTGCAAATTGAGCAGGTTTCGCAGGCCAGCGCCCGCCAGCGGCGCGGACGGTGCGGTCGAATAACCGACGGCATCTGCATTTATCTTTACGATCAGGAGACGCTCGAAAACAGCGCCCAGTACACCGATCCCGAAATACGCCGCACTTCGCTGGCCGGGGTTATTTTGCAAATGGACCTGCTTGGGTTGCCGCCGATCGACCAGTTCCCGCTGATTGATCCGCCCCAAAGTGCGCTCATTAATGAAGGCTATAAAACGCTGTTTGATATCGGGGCGATCGACGAAGACCGAAAGCTGACGAAACTGGGCCGGGAAATCGCCGCCTTTCCGGTTGACCCCCATTTGGCGCGCATGATTGTGCAGGCGCGTGACGAAGGCGTATTGGAAGAGGTGCTGATTCTCGTCGCGTTCCTTTCCATACAGGACGTGCGCGAACGCCCCACGGAAAAGGCGGATGCCGCTGATTTGGCGCACAAGCAGTGGATCGATCCGAAATCGGATTTTATCACCATCCTGAATTTGTGGGATGCGATTGAATCCGAACAGGGCGGCGGCGGATCGCACGGCAGGCTGCGCCGATACTGCAAAAGGAACTTTATCAACTACCGCCGCGTGATGGAGTGGCGCAATCTGCGGCAGGATTTAAAAAACGTAGACGCGACGCCCTCGTCGCGTTATGTGCGGAAGGAACGCGACGAGGGC
>QKFE01000205.1 GCA_003252225.1 Kiritimatiellales bacterium
ATGAAATTTCCGCTTATATGTGAAAAAGGTGACGGTCAGCAGCAGCAGCAGAAAACAGATGAGTAAAAAGGCCGACATATTCGTTTCCACCGGAATGGTTCCGGTTGGCGGTGTTTCGGCCCAAACGGAAAGCGGAAAGAAAACCGACAGGGCGGCTGTCGGAAAATAACGACATGAAATGCGCGAAAATAAAGTGTTTAAACAGCTGTTCATGATTATTCCTCTCATTATCCCCAATCAGAAACCACCTGTAATCAGCATCTTATATGCCAATGAATTATGCCGATGGAATCGGAAAATACCGCTATTTCGGAACCGGCTGTTTTCCGTTTGCGGACGGGGGAGCCGGAATAAAGGCTGGGGGTTTGGACATTTGTATCCGGATGGCAAAGGCGGAGCGGAAATGCGTTAAATCAGCGGGTATGTTATCCGTGTTTATTTAGCAGGCTTTCTTATTTTTGCCTGTCTTTCGTACTTTTACAGATTTGTGAAAAAAAAGAGGCTGGGAAAATTTTCCCAGCCTTTCGGATTAAATAACCTGATTCTTATGTTTATTCGCTGTCGGCCCGGCGCAGAACCAAAAGGGCCGCACCGAAGAATACGATGTATCCGGCCAGACGTTTGCCCGAATTGTCGGACTGCGTTGCGGTTTTGGCAACGGCCGCAGCCGTATCGGGAGTTCCCGGTTCCGCCGCACCGCCGGTATTGCCCAGCAACACCTGTTTCATCAGCTCTTCCATTGCAGGCTGTCCACCGCCGGAATCGTTTGTTTTATCAATTACCTGAATTTTATCGATCGCGGCAAGAAGGTCTTCGGTTGAGCGGAGGCTGGATGTATTCCGTTCGTCTTCTGCCCGGATGATCACCATTTTATCCTGAATGACCGGAAGCGTCAGTCGGCAGCCGGGGGCCGCAATCAGCCGGTTCTGGATAATCATCGCTTTCAGCACTTCTTTCTTTTCGCTGCCGGGAAGATCGGTTTCGATGCGCAGGGTGCCGGCATCGCCTACAATCAGTTTGCGGCTCGGGTCTTCAAGAAATACGTCAAACGGGTTTTCTTCGGTTTCAATATTAACCGTTCCGCCGAGGATGTGGATTTCGGCCGAACCGCCGTTATCGGCTTTTGTCTGAAGTTCCAGTCCGTTAATGGAATACGTTGAATTGTCTTTAACGTAAACCTGACCGGTGCCGCTGCCGGCGTTCCCGATGGAGAGGGCGCCGGAAACCGATGTGCGGTCTTTCAGGGTAATTGAGCCTTTACTGGCGGAGGTGCCGAACGCTTTTGCAGAAAGGGCAACGCGTCCTTTGATGGCCAGCGTGTCATTTAGCGTCATGTTGGCAAATCCGGTGGCTGACGCCGGGATGTTGACAGTACGTTGATGGGGAACCGGATTGTCCAGATTGATGTTCCCGTCACCCTGTAGCGTCAATTCCTGTCCGTAAAGATATATGCCGTTATCCAGATTCACGGTTTTGTTGACCCGGATCAGGCTGTTGTTTTCCCGGAAATGGGCCGCTTCCTGACCTGTGGGGGGATGCCGGAGGTTCCATTTATAGCGATCGTCCCAGTCGGAACCGCTTTCGTCTCCGCGCCATTGATTAACAGATTGTGCACCAGCATGTTGGGTCGCCAGCACGGTGAATAAAACCATCAGAGTTTTCTTTATAATAGGATTATACTGTGTCATATACTTTACCTCACTCAGTTCTCATGAATCGGTAACAATGTGTTAGCAATATACATGCCGATAGTCCAGCGAACGGAGTATTTTTATGTTGAAGGAGGAAAAATATCATCCCGCCCTTTCTGTGGCATGAATGATGCTCTATCGGTATCCGCCGAACAACACAAAGAAAGTTAGGATCATGAGTACAGCGCAGACACGTTTAATATCAAAGGATAAAGGGAGGCTCCAGATTCCCTACCAGGAGTATGTATCCTTGCTGGAAAAAGCGAATGAGCTCCAGACTTTGCGCCATTTGAAAACTGAAGTTGTTCTGGGGCTGCAACGCGCCCTTAAAACACAGATAGAATTCAAAGTTCCTCCGAGGGGCGGTGCAAAAACAGCTCCCAAGCAAGTTGCTCCTGAACCGCAGGAAAAATCTCCGAAACAGCCTGAGCCGAAGGCAGAAGAGCCCAAAAAGGCCGCTCCGCCGAAAGCCCCGCCGAAACCGGAACCGAAAGCGGAACCGAAAAAGGCCGCTGCTGAAGGGATTGAGATTCCGCCGATTAAAAAGGATATCGCGGCCCACTTCAATAAAGTGGACGAGTCGGGACGTCTGTTTAATGTTTTCAAACAATATTATGCCTGTCTGAACGACACCTGCGGTGGTACGGTTCGTGTGACGATGAAGGACGGATTCTGCAGTCTGTGGAATTACGACGAATGGGAGGAGTTCGCCTTTGTCGATATGTTTGAAGGGCAGTTAAGAGTTTCCATCGATCCGCGTTATAAGGATGCGCTCGGCTCGTTTGAATTTTGCGATGTACCGCGTTTACTTTCCAGCCGTCGAAAACTGATTTGCGTCAAAGTAGACGACTTGAACAACACCATGCTCGAAGTCTTGGTAAAAGCCTTTGAAGAAGTTGGAATGACTGCGAGCTAGGAAGAAGGGGTAAGACCAAATGAACAATAAGAAACAAACAAATATCGTTGCACTTGTCATCGCAGCCGTTGTGCTCATCGCGGTTAATGCCGGCGTTTGGTACGCGGCAAACAGCGGGATGATCGGTGCGATTAATAATCTGGTTTTGTGGGGCGCATTTGCTTTGCTGAATGTCGTTTCCATCATATGGGCAACCAGTATGCTT
>QKFE01000276.1 GCA_003252225.1 Kiritimatiellales bacterium
CAGCGCAAAGATATATGATTAAAATAATCACAGTGCTACAGGGGTGGCATGGATCGGGGTGGTCATGAATATCATCTGTATAGATACAGGGACAACCAATATAAAAACGGTGCTGGTTGATGAAGTCGGGAACCAGATTGCAGCCGTTTCCCGCCCCTTCCCCTACCACCACGGCAACCGGAGCCTTTTTTCCCCCGAAAAAGTATTTTCCAGTGTCTGCGAAAGTATCCGGGAACTGCTCAGATCCGCACCAGACCTGAATGGCGGGGTCTGCGGATTATCGTTCACCGGCCAGCGCGCCACCGTTATCCCGCTGAATCGGAAATATATGCCCTGCGGTTCAGGCGTAACCTGGCAGGAAACCGGGTGCTCCGAATAAAGCCGGGTTTTTCTGTACGGCACATGCCGTCCCCGACCTTTGGGTGCTCGAATCCATCCACAATACCTACGGAACATCGCTGGACTGGATCACCGGAATCCTCGCCGCCGAAAGCCGGAACCAACTCCTTCAACTGGCCGAGGCTGCCCCGGCAGGAAGCAACGGGCTCCTGTTCTACCCCTATCTGGCCGGAATCGGTTCACCCGATTTCAACGCGGCAGTCGGCGGTGTTTTTTCCGGGCTGACCATAAACCACAGCCGGAGCGATATGGCCCGAGCAGTGGCGGAGGGTATCTCTTTTGAAATGCGGAGAATAATGGACTCCGTGAACCCCTACCGCTCAAGCCGTACCGTCAGATTATCCGGCGGTTCCACCGAACGCCCGCTCCTGACCGCACTGCTGGCCGACATAACCGGACAGGAACTTCTCCAGTTGAGCACCGCCGAAACGACCATCCAAGGACTGGCCGTTTTGACATGGACCGGGGCGGGAATATATGACCATATCGAAAAAGCCTCCAGCCGCGTCGCCGCATCCGTTACTCAAACCGTTGCACCAGCACAGCCCGACCGCTATGAACCGCTGTATCAGCGCTACCTCGCCGGTATCGATGCGGTCAAGCGCATGCCCCCCGTCGGCGGAACCATCAGGAGCGAGCCATGAAAAACGGACACCCCGAACCGCTCAATGAAAAGGACGTTGACCAACTGCGCGCAATGAGCATGGCACGCCACGGACTGGGGATTTATCAATATACGCTCGACGGGGTTATCACGTATATCGACCGCGTAACGCTAGACGTGTTTGACCTCAGCGACGCCTACCCTGATCCCTCCGCAGTCATTGGAAAGAAAATCAGGGATCTGATCCGCTATACTGACAGGGAAGGCAGCATCCGGGAACGAATTCAGCAGGAGGGCCACTTTTACGGCAGTACCTACCATTACAAAACACTCAAAGGCGATGACCGCTGGTGCATTCACGACGCTTACCTGATTCAGCACCCCAAAACCGGAGAAGACCTGGTGCACATCGTCTTCAGAGACACCACCGAACTCAAACAGGCTGAAGCAGCCCGCAAAATTCTCGAAGAACAGCTTTATCAGTCCCAGAAACTCGAAGCGATCGGCCTGTTGGCGGGCGGAATCGCACACGACTTCAACAACATCCTTCAAATCATCATCGGCTTCGGCGACATGGCGCTCATGAATGCCGCCGGCGGCAAACCGGTCAAAGAGAGTCTGGAGGAAATTATCAAGGCGGGGCACCGGGCCAAAACACTCGTATCGCAATTGCTGGCATACAGTCGGCAACAAATTCTCGAAACCAGAGTGCTCAACCTTCACACCCTCGTCAATGACATGCTGCAAATGCTCAAACGGGTAATCGGCGAAACAATTGAACTACGGCTGATCAGCGTCGAAAACGGCCTCGAAGTCAAGGCAGACCCCGGACAGCTGGGGCAGATCCTAACCAACTTGTGCGTTAACGCCCGCGACGCAATGGCGGGCAGCGGCGTCATTACCATCGATATAAGAAAAGAGCAGATTGAAGATGATCATTATCCGGGCAACCCCTGGGCCGCCCCAGGAGAATATGTGGTACTGGAAGTGGCCGACACCGGCTGCGGCATGAGCCGGGAAACACAGGAGCGGATCTTTGACCCGTTTTTCACAACGAAAGAGGTCGGACAGGGTTCCGGATTGGGCCTTTCCACCGTATACGGGCTGGTCAACCAGCACCACGGCTTCATCCACGTCTACAGCGAAATCGGCAAAGGAACCACCTTCCGAATCCACCTCCCCCATGCCGACCAGAAAGCAACCGAAGAACCCGCAAAAAAAACCGGGGATCTTCCGACCGGCTCGGAAACCATCCTTCTGGCGGAAGACGATGACGCCGTCCGCATTCTGACCGCAAAAATCCTGAAACAGGGCGGGTATCAGGTGATTGAAGCCCGTACCGGGAAAGAGGCCGTTGAAAAATTCCGGGAAAACCGAGGGAAAATAGATTTACTGCTGCTCGACATCATTATGCCCCAACTGGGCGGGTATGACGCCTACGAAATTATCCGCCAAACCCGCCCCGGCATCAAAGCCCTGTTTGCCAGCGGCTACAGCGAAGATGCCATTCACACAAACTTTGTACTGCAGGAAAGTCTCTCCCTGCTGAGGAAACCCGCCGGACGGCGCGACATACTCGAAAAAATACGGTCGGTGCTCGACTCGTGAACCCCGGCCCCTCCGTCACTGAAAAAACGAGGAAAGAAACCGTACAGGCAAAAAAGTGGCGCAGCCATCAGGAGTCGAACCTGAAACCTCCTGATTCGTAGTCAGGTGCTCTATCCAATTGAGCTATGGCTGCGCTTTAAATTCAGATGTCTTTTAAGTGCCGACGGCGCTTAAGAGGTGGGGAATGTATAGAGGGAATGTATAGAGAACCCCCCGGACGGTCAACGGGAAAAATCCAAAAAATCAGCACGATGTTTGCGCATCGAGTTCCGGGCGGCAGAGTTCGAGAAAATTGCATTGGCTGCAGTTGACGGGGTCGAGGGTGAGTTCCCACTCTTCTTTGGGCAGGGGGGTGTTTTTTTCGCGGTCGCAGTCGACGAGGTATTCGGTCATTTCGCCGACGGAATCGCTCATGAGCTGTTTGGTTTCTTCGAGTTCTTCGGCGGTGATTTGAAAGGGCAGCACCTGCCCTTCGTTGAGGTATTCGACGTAGAGGAAGATTTTATCGAGCGCCGCGCCGTATTTGACGATGGCCCATAGGGCGTAAAGGGAGAGTTGCAGCTTGTGCTGGTCGGCTTTGATTTTCCCGGCTTTCCAGTCGTGAATATGCACTTCGTCGCCGATTTTATAGGCATAGTCGGGGATCGAATAAATTTTCACCCCTTCGTAGGTGAAATTTTCGACATCGCCGCCCATTTCGGGGGTCGCGATCCGGAACTCCTGCGACGGAGAAATATCGCCGATTCGCGGCAGGACTTTATCGATAAAGTTGGCGATACAGTTTTGAACCTGTGCGGCGATCTGTTTTTTGGCGGCGTTTTCGTCTTCGAGGGTTTTATAGTAGTGCTCGCGCAGGCAGCAAAACTGTTTCGGCGCACTGCGCCAGTTTCCTTCGGCGGACTCGTTCCATTTTTTAGTCAGAAAGGGCCGAGCGATGTTTTTCCACCCGGCGTCCGCATCGACCGGTATTCCCTGCTGATGCTGGCGCAGCACCCACATAATTGCGTTTTCCGCCGCCTGACCCATCAGCCCCCAGCGATTATCCATTTTACAGAGGCGATAGGCGGTTTTCTGTTCCGGAGAAGCATTGCGATCCCAACCGCCCCACATGCCGTATTTGCTCCAATAGCGCCGACGACGGCACTGTTCAAAATCCTCCGCCGCACTGAACGACCACGAAAACGTATTCTTCAACTGCCCCATAAAAAACTCCGGATTGGTGGAATAGTGGATAACAGGATTAGTGAACGGTTGAAACTACAGAATGCACGGAACCCCCGAAAACCGCCCACCGGCCAGCTTCGTTTTCTTTGTGCGCCGGCGTTTAATCAGTTCCAAAGCTGTATCGGATAAACGCCGGAAACGTGCATTGCGTTAAGGGCTTCAACCACGGCGGGGCGGTCTTCGGGGTAGGTGACGCCGAACCATTTTGAATTGCTGTTGAGCACCTTGATCCGGGTTTCGCCGTTTTCCATCATGCGGGTGACAATGTCGGGGATGTACCACTCCGATTTCAGTTCACCGCCTTTAGCCTTCAGAAACTCGATAAACTTTAACTCGATAAACTTTTCTTCGAGGGAATCAAAAAGGCCGGGCGCAAAACCCCAGAAATTCATCGACACCACTTCGTTCCCGGTCATATCGGTCGCTTTTCCGTTTTCAATATACTGAACAGTGCCGACTTCGTTGGTAATGATTTCAGTCCGTTCTTTTATACCGGTCAAAAAAACACCGTCCGTTTCACAAACACCGCGCGAAACCGAACCGAACGCAGAAAGCGTGTTTTTCAAAACATAGCCGACCATGCAGCTTTCACCGGCGGACAGCTGTTTAAATCCGGCGGAAATTTCGCGATAGGCTTCCGCACCGTAAAAATCGTCGGCATTTTGAACACAGAACGGTTCGGCCACTAAATCTTTACAGGCCAGCACCGCCTGCCCCGTTCCCCACGGTTTCGTCCGGCCTTCCGGAACGGAAAAACCTTCGGGCAGATTATCGAGCGATTGGAAGGCATATTGAACGTCGATTTTGCCCTCGAATTTTTTCCCGATCTGTTCTTTAAAGTCGGACTCGAAATCGCGGCGGATCACAAATACCGCCTTGCCGAAACCGGCCTTTATCGCGTCAAAAATAGAATACTCCAGCAAAATTTCGCCATTCGGCCCAAGCGGATCCATCTGCTTCAGCCCGCCGTAACGGCTCCCCATTCCCGCGGCCATAATCACTAAAGTCGGTTTCATCAAACATCCTTCGGTTGAAAACAAAACGGGAGGCTAACAGGAGGCCGAGCGTTTTAAAACCGCGAACGCCCGCAAACAACAACACCCCCTCCCCGCGCCCCACCCCCCATTTCCGCGGCACACGGAATTGTTCGATTTCGAACTTGTCCGTTCCGGAGGAACTGACTACTTTTCCCCCTCTTTGAATTCAACCCGGAGGAATGGCTGAGTGGTTGAAGGCGCGCGATTCGAAATCGTGTGTACCGCAAGGTACCGGGGGTTCAAATCCCTCTTCCTCCGCCATTTTTTTCGCTTAATTTAGTACTGTTTTTGTTCTATTTATATATCGCTTTCTCTGTCCGCCGGGGTACTCTTTGACTCAACCAAGGAGTTTTCATGAAGGCACATACAGCGAGTTTGATGAACGCGGCGGTTTTGATCGGGGTGGGGCTTTGGGCCTATTTCGGTTCGGAAACTCCTTCGAAAACGGCACTGATTCCGCCGGGTTTCGGGGTTGTGCTGCTGGCGTTATATCCGGGCGTGAAGAAGGAGGATAAAATCGTGGCGCATGTTGCGGTTCTTTTGACGCTGCTGATTCTGGTTGCGCTGTTTGTAAAACCTTTTCCTGCGGCGCTGAGCCGGGGGGATGGTATGGCGGTTGGCCGGATTTCGGTGATGATTGCTTCAACAATCGCCGCGCTGTTTTTTTTCATCAAGAGTTTTGTGGATGTCCGCCGGGCGCGGGCGAAAAAAACGGCGCTGAATGCCAGTTGAGCCGGTTGAAATCAAAACAGGTCAGATTACCGACCGGCCTGTCGGTCACGACGGTAGCGGCATATTTTGAGCCGGCCTCAAGGCGGCGGTAAAACCAGCCCTCTTTTTCGGCGGAATCGGGCAGGCCGGTTTCGTCCAGCGGAACGGAAAAGCTACCGAGGGATTTGAACAGGGCGGAACCGATGGCTTTGATGTAGGCCTCTTTT
>QKFE01000282.1 GCA_003252225.1 Kiritimatiellales bacterium
GCCGTTTTCAATGTAGCCGACGTTGCGTCCGCCTTCTGAGCAGGGTTCGGTGTTGATGCCGGACTGTTCGGAATAGTCGGCGGCGTTGATTTGCCGGTTGCCGCGGAATACGGGGAGGAATTTGAACCAGTTGATTTCGAACAGGGCGGAATCGGGTTCGCCTGAAAATTTCAGGTAAACATCGTGCACGCCGCCGGGGAATTGGCCGTTCATTTTGTAAATTTCCCACGGGCCCCTCCCCCCGGCGCCCCCCACCCCCAGCAGGCCGGCGGGCGTTCCGCCGGAATTATCGAGATGGATTTCGATTTTACCGCCAGCCAGCGCGGCGGCGCGGGCGGAGAAGCCGACGGCGCCGTCGCCGAAGTCGACGTTTTTAAAGAGGACGGAGCTGCCGTTTTTGATGTGCCCGATGCCGCGCGCGCCTTCAACTCCGTCGATGGCCAGTACGCCGCCGTTATATGTGAACTGTTCGGCTTCGAGTTTTTCGAGGATGTTGAGGTTGGGGTAATCCTGTTTAAAGGCGGCGCAGATGCGGTCGCCTGAATTGATTTTTGTGATTTTCCCGACGGGGTTTCCGTTCTGTTCGAATCCGGTGAAGTGCGAGCCTTTTCCGGGGACGGCGGTGACCGATTCGCGCCATTTGGCCGAGTCGATCAGCGCGTTGACATTATGGGAGGGGATTTCCTGCGAACCGTTGATGAGCACTTTGCCGCAGCCGTTTCCGCTGAAACAGACCTGCACGGTTTCGGGGGTGTTGAACCGTACCCAGTCGACGAAGTAGGGGTCGGATTCTTCGCCGAGTGTCCGGAAAACGAGGACCAGGTCTTCAATTCCTTTTGCCGTCATTTCGACCGGCGCGGTGACGACGGTCCATTTTAATCCTGTGTCGGCGGGAACGGGAATGGTTGCGAGTTTCAACCCGTCTTTATGCCCAACCCGCAGTTCGATGGAGCCGCTTCTGCCGTTGGCGAAAATACGCGCGGAAACGGAGGGGAATCTGTTTTCGCCGAAGTCGACGTCGCCGTAGCGCAGCCAGCTGCCCTCTTTAATGCCGGAGAGATAAAAGCCGCCGTATTCGTTCATCCCGAAGGCGGGGGTATTCAGTCCCGAGCTCTCCGAAAAGCGGTCAACCTGAATGACGTCTTTTGCCTGCCGGATGCCGATGCCGCGGCGGGTCGGGATGACTTTGCGGATGGTGCCGTCGTCGTTGAATTCGAGTTTATCGGCGCACATCGAGCGCAGCGTTCCGTCTTTTGTTAAATCGTGGTGGTGGTAAAAGA
The DNA here is from genome assembly GCA_003252225.1 of Kiritimatiellales bacterium. GTDB lineage: Bacteria > Verrucomicrobiota > Kiritimatiellia > Kiritimatiellales > Pontiellaceae > Pontiella. Next base: position 1,281 of record QKFE01000282.1, read on the forward strand.
GATACCACTGCCCTTTGTATTGCACCACCGAATGGTGGATGGTCCAGCAGTTGTCTGTCCAGCGGTCGAGAATGACCCCTTTATATTCAAACGGGCCGAGCGGCGATTTGCCGACGGCATAGGCAATATCCTCCGAACCTTTGGTGTCGTGCGGGAAGGTGAAATAGTAAAGGCCGCCGCGTTTAAACATGAACGAGCCTTCTTTGTATTTTTCCGGCAGATTCAGCGAAACCGGCTGCATATCCGGCGTAATCATGTCGGCCTTCATCCGCATCCCTTTGAGCGAATGGGTCTCTTTTCCGCCGCCGAAATAGAGGTAGGGCGTTCCGTCGTCATCAATGAAAATTCCGGGGTCGATCCCGTTGGCATGTTCAATCGGTTTTTGATGCGGAACAAAGGGGCCGGTCGGTGAGTCGGAAACCGCGACGCCGACCTTAAAATTGCCGGGAAAATAGAAATAGAATTTGCCGCCCTTTTCGATGCAGTCCGGCGCCCACATTGCAAAGGAATTATTATCCACCCAGTCGACATCCTCCTGATCGAGAATGACGCCGTGGTCGGTGTAATTAATCAGGTCGGTCGTCGAAAAAACGTGGTAATCGCGCATCATGAACCCGTTTTTTCCGGAGAGGCCGTTCTGCTCGTTAATATCGTGCGAAGGATACACATAAAGCACGTCATTAAACACCCGCGCCGTCGGATCGGCCGTGTAAATATGGGTTACCAGCGGATTATCGGCCCAAACAGCGCCGCATCCCAATGCGGCCAGCATCGTCAGTCTATTTCTCATCTCAACTCCCATTTTTTTAATTGAAGTGAATCTGACGTTATAGTTCGCAACCCTTGCTCACAACAAGCCGCAATCGCGGGACTAATATGCTAATTAAAGCGTTGTTGGCACTGCCGCGATCCTCTATTTTGGGTGCAAATTATCGGAGGGAACGCAAAGAATGAACCCGCTGCGCCAGAGCTGTATTGAACGGGCGGTTTCCGCGACGCAGGACTGCCTCGTGGTCGGCGCGGGAATCAACGGCGCGGCGGCCGCGGCGGCGCTCTCCGGAAAAGGCGCGAAAGTCACCGTGATTGATAAGGGCGATTTTGCCTCCGGCTCCTCGCAGCAGAGTTCCAACCTCGCGTGGGGCGGGATCAAATATCTCGAAAACTATGAATTCAGTTTGGTGTGGATGCTGTGCAAAAGCCGCAACCGGCTGATGAAGGCCTATCCGAGCCAGGTGCGCGAAATCCGTTTTTACACCAGCGTCGCCAAAGGGTTCCGTAAACCCCGGTTGATGCTTTTCTGCGGCGCCCTGCTCTACTGGTTTATGGGCCGCTGTAAAACCCGTCCGCCGCGCCTGCTCAGCCGCAAAACAATTGGAGCCGAAGCCCCGATGGTAAATACCGCTCCGCTCGCCGGGGGGATTGAATATTCCGACTGCTATTTCGCCGAAAACGACGCCCGTTTCACCTTCGGTTTTATCCGCCGCGTTCTCCGCAAAAAAAACAACGCCGTTAATTATA
>QKFE01000243.1 GCA_003252225.1 Kiritimatiellales bacterium
AAACCCTCAGACAGGAAAAACAGCGGATCACGCATTTATATAAAACCGGCAACCTCATTCTTCTGCTGCTCGGCGTACTTGCCGGACTGCTGATTACCGGCCTCTATTTAACCGTTCAACGCCGGAAAAAACTCGAAGCCGCTCGAACCGGTTTCATTGCCGCCGTTTCACACGAACTGCGCACCCCCCTCTCTTTAATTCGCCTGCACGCCGAAACGCTGCATCACGGACGCATCCCCGAAAGCCGGGTTTCCGAATATCACCAAACCATCCTGAATGAATCGGAGCGACTCACCGCGATTTTGAACAACGTGCTCGATTTTTCGCGGATGGAACGCGGAAAAATGAAGCTCAATCTCGCGCCGGTGAATTTAACAGAAGCAACGCACCGCATTATCGACTCCTTTACATACCGGCTCGAAAGCGACGGTTTCAAATTAACCGAAGACATCGAACCGGCGGTGTTTGCGCTCGCCGATCCCCTCGCCTATTCGCAGATCGTGTTTAACCTGCTCGACAACGCCATAAAATATTCCGACGACGAAAAACACCTCCGCATCGAACTGCGTAAGGGTGAAGGCGCGGCGATTCTTAAAGTGATTGATTGCGGCATCGGAATCCCCGATAAACTGAAGCCGGTTATTTTTGATGATTTTATACGCGCGCCGAATGCAGAAGTCACCGCGCGGCGCGGCAGCGGAATCGGGCTGAGTGTCGCCCGAAAACTCGCCGAAAAAATGGGCGGCAAAATTACCGTCGAAAACAACACGCCGAAAGGCTCTGTTTTCTTACTCCAATTGAAAGCTGACGATGAAACTGCTCGTAGTTGATGACGAAAAATCGATGGCCAACGCCATTCGCGACAACCTCGAATTCGAGGGGTTTTCGGCGGACTGCGCCTATGGCGGGAACGCCGCGCTCGACGCTCTGCTGAAGGAAAAATATGCCCTCGTTATTCTCGATGTAATGATGCCGGATCGCGACGGATTTTCGGTGCTCGAACAGATGCGGAAAGCGGGCGACCAAACACCGGTCATTTTTTTAACGGCGAGATCGGCCGAAGCCGATAAACTGCGCGGCCTCGGGTTGGGCGCCGACGATTATGTCGTCAAACCCTTCAGCATTCTCGAACTCATCGCCCGCGTGAAAGCCGTACTCAGCCGAACGCAGCCCGGTTTGAATCTAAGTCAAATCACCCTCGGCGAAACATCGGTCGATTTTGCCAAACTTGAAATCCGGCGGGGAAAAATCACCGACGAAATCGGGCGATACGAAGCCGATATTCTGCGCCTTTTGGCCAGCGAACCCGGCCGTGTTTTTTCGCGCGATGAAATTCTCGACCAAATCTGGGGCATCGACGCCTTTCCCTCCAACCGGACGATCGACAATTATATCGTCAAACTGCGCCGTAAAATTGAACCCGATGCCCAAAATCCTTCTCACCTGATTTCCATTTACGGCAAAGGCTACAAGCTGAATCTTTAACCGGAATCGGTGCAAACAAGGATTCACTGTCCATTTCCTCCGGCCATCGTCGTCCCCTCTATTACCGACAGGAGAAATGGAAGAGCGGTTTATGGTGAAACGGATTAAAAAGTGGACAGTGGAAGATGCCCAATTCGGGCAGCACGAACGCGAACAGCTGAACCATCTGCTGTTTGAACTCTATTTTTCGCGCTGCCAACCCCATAAAGTCCAGTGGTCGTTCGCCCGCAAAACCAGCTATCTTCAGCTGGCGAAAAACTAAAGATTCAGCGCCTGTTTCAAATAGAGCGATCCGGCAATGATCACCACCCGGTTTTCATCTTCGGCAGCCCACTCTTTTGCGGATTGCAGCGCATTTCCCGCCGTTTCCGGCTGTGCCGAAAAACCCGCCGCCTGCGCCTGCGCCGCAGCATATTCCGCCGTCGTTCCGCGCGGCCCGTCAATCGACACCGTCCATGCTTTTGAAACCAGCGGCCGGACAATTTTCAAAAAGCCGCCGATTTCCTTGTCGTTGAGAAATCCGAGAATGAAGCCGATCTGACATTTCGGGTAATTTTCTTTCAGCGTCTGCACCAGTGCTTTTGCGCCCGACGGATTATGCGCGCCGTCCAAAACAATTACGGGGTCTTTTGAAATATACTGAAATCGGGAATTCCACCGCACCGATTCGAGGCCCTTTTTAAATTCGGGTTCAAAGTTGATGAGATCGGCCAGCATCTCCAAAACCGCCACAGCAACGGCGCAGTTTTCGCGCTGGCACTCGCCCAATAGCGGCAGATTGATTGGCGGCAGATTCCGCGAATGGGTTTCGATTTTAAGTTTTTGAGGATTGCCGACTTTATTGACCGACACCGACTCCGCGCTGTAAATAACCGGCTGTCCAGCGTTTTGCAACACAGCCCGGACCGCTTCGGTTTGCGGCGCGGAAACAACGGGCCTTCCGGGTTTAATAATCCCCGCTTTTTCGGCGGCGATTTTTTCGATCGTGTCGCCGAGAAAATTGGTGTGGTCAATATCGATGTGCGTGATGACCGAAACCAGCGGAATGACGACATTTGTCGCGTCCCATCGGCCGCCCATTCCCGTTTCAATAATGGCGAAATCGACCGCTTCATCGGCGAAATACTGGAACGCAATTGCGGTTGAAATTTCAAAGAAGGTTGCGCCCCGCAAGCCGGTTTCTGCCTCGACCTGATCTGCAACAGTTTCGAGCAAACCGATATAGTTTTCCAGTTCGCCGCCCGGAATATCCACCCCGTTTATGCGGAAACGCTCCGAAAAATCAACCAGAT
>QKFE01000079.1 GCA_003252225.1 Kiritimatiellales bacterium
TTTTTTTACAGAAGAACGCAAAGTCCGCAAAGAATGGAGCTTAGCGATCTTTGCGAACTTCTGTTAATTTGGTTCCGGCTTTGCCGGGTTGGGTTTATTTGGGGTTCTGTTTACACCCCGATGGAAAACTCCGTGATCCGGTTTCTTCGGGGTAAAAAATACCCCCTGTTTTGGACAAAGGTGTATAAACAGTGCTGATATTTTATTTCGCGGTGGTTTTTAAATATCGCCCTATTTTCGCTAAAAAATAAGGCTCAATTTGTTTTTTAGCGGGCAAATTTTTCGCGCCTTAAAAAATCCGTTTATACCGAAGAATTAGGGCTTTACAGATTTTGCGGTGTATAGTAGTGTCTAAGCCGTAATGAGGGGTTCATAGTGAGACGGGAGTCAAGGCCATGGCCGAGCACTACGAACTATTTGGACATGCGATTCTGGCCCATCGCCAGATGTCGTTCGAGCAGCAGATCCGGGATGTGCTGGTTGAGGAGATTCAATCGGGCCGGTGGAAACAGGGAGAAAAACTCCCTGAAATCATCGATCTGGCCCGGGAATCGGGGTTCAGTATCACGGTGATGACGGGGGCCTTTGACGCGCTTCAGCATGATGGTTATGTCGACCGGCGCGGCAGTCGGGGGAATTTTGTGAAGTCGGTGGTTCCAGGCAAACGGGCGCTGGGCAAGGTGGGGATTCTGCTGCGGGAATCGCAGAAGGATATTTCCGCGGTTGCGTGGTATCAGCACATTCTGCTGAAGGCGGCCGAAGCCCGGAATTATACGACAGAAATCGCGGTGATTCCGGACAGGTCGGATCCGCGGCAGGCGCTGGTTCCCGGAAATATTTTCAATAAGCGCGTTAAAGGGGTGGTTTCGCTGACGCCGTTCGATGCGTTCCATCCGTTTTCTGAAACGCAGGAGTATCTGCCGTATGTTTTCCTGTGCCCGCCGTATGAATTCTGTGTTCCGCGGGTTTCGGTTGATGTTGAATTTGCCTATTACGAACTGACCAGCCGGATGATCGAGGCCGGACACCGGCGCATTGCGTTCAGCTATGAATCCAATGCGCTCGACCGGCGGCAGGCTGAAATGCATCTGGCCGGTTACCGTCGGGCCATGGCGGAGCGCCGCCTACCGGTGAATGAGGATTTAATCGCCGATTCGTATAATGTGAATAATGACGAGTTGGTCGGCGTAATGAATTATGTCAAAAACATCATGAAAATGAACGATGCCGTCCGGCCGACAGCACTGGTTTGCGGGTCGCTCGACCGGGCCGCCGTGATTGCGGACATTGCGCCGGTCTGCCATCTGTTTATTCCGCAGGAACTCAGCATCGCTTCCATCGGAACCGCCGCGCTGCCCGGCCATTTTGAAAAGCTGATGACGGGCATGCTGCCGGATTTCGACAAACTGACGAAGGCCTGTTTCGATGTGCTTGAAGAGTATTCCGAAGGCGGCGGGTTTTCAAAAACCGGCATCATGGTATCGATGAATTATATTCCCGGCCATACGCTGATGGCGCTCGACGGCAGCCCGTTCGGCGAACCCATTTCCTTGCAGAGCATGCACGACCGCTACGGCATCGATTCGCTCTCCCGCGCGGTTCATTATTAAATTTCCTTAAGAATTGAAAACGGCGTTTGACCTTTCGGTGTATAGTCTGCTATAAATCGCCCTTATTCATTAGAGGGAGCCGGTTTATGGCAAAGATTATTGAACTGTTTGGGCATCCGATCATTCCGCACCGGCAAATTACATTTGCCCAGCAGGTGCATAAAATCTTCATCGAGGAAATCCACAACGGCCGCTGGAAAGTGGGGGAACGCCTGCCGGGCGTCGCCGCGATTATTCGCGATACCGGGCTGGGAAATAAAACCGTTCAGGAAGCTTTTACGCTGTTGAAAGAAGACGGTTACGTTAAAGCCGAACCCTATAAAGGCACCTTCCTTTCATCCATTCTGCCCAAAGGTATCGACCCCGAAAAGGGCCGTATCGGCATCCTGCTTTCAAGCCGTCAGGCCTCCGATCCGTACGCGCTGTGGATGAGTCATATTTTTATGGACGCCACCCGTCGGCAGGGACTCGTCGGTGAAGTGCGGATCGTAAATCCCGGCGACGACATTGAGCTGATCTGTTCCAAACAGGGGCCGTTCAGTGAAGATATTGTCGCCATTATTTCGCTCGTCCCGTGCAAAGTTAGGCCGGATTTTGAACAGGGGCCGAACCACGTTCCGGTGCTTTTCTTCTGCTCGATGGTGGAAGAGTGCCGCCCGATGATTGCCGTGGATGTGATATACAGTTATTACATTCTCACCCGCCGTTCACTGAATGCCGGCCACCGGAAAATTGCCTTCATTGCGGACGCCGGAATGGATCCGCGTTTCACCGAACTGCACCGTCGGGGATATTTTCAGGCCATGAATGAACGGGGGCTCGAAGGCGAGGAATACTCCGTCAACCGCGATGATGCCGCCGCCGTCAAAAGACTCTTCAAAAAACTGCTCGATGGAAACCGCGTCACCGAAATCATGTGCGGATCACTGGCGCTCGCGCAGCAGATTCTGCCGATGGCCAAGCAGATGGGCGTGGATATTCCGGGCCGGATCAGCCTTGTTTCTATCGGTTCGTGCCAATTGGAGGGCGAGCAGGAAAAATGCGTAACCGGAATGATCCTCGATTTTGACTATCTGACAACCGTCAGTTTTGAGCTGCTGAACGAAATGATCCGAACCGGACGCTGCCGACAGGCAAAAGTGCTGCTGGTCGGGCGTTTTGTCCCGGGCGATACGTTCCGCCCGCTGATCGAAGATGAAACCGTTGCGTTGCCCGGGGACATCCCGGTCGACGTAAAAGGATACCACTCCCTACAGAACCTCTCTTCCGCGATCTATTCCGGCACGTAAAATTTGGACGCGGCGGAGACGCCGCATCCACGAAAATACTGACCCCTAACTGCAGGTGGATTATTCAACCGGAATGAGGTTGAGCGACCATTCGTAGGTTCCGGAAGGAATGCGGTAGTGTTCCAGCGGCATGGCTTTGGGTGACCACGAATCGGTTCCGCCGACGCCCATCTGTTTGTGGTCGATGTTGAGCGTGTGGAATCCCTGTTCAATCAGGTCGTACGTGTGTTTTGCCTGATCGAGGTTTTCGGGCGACCACGGCCAGATGGAGAAGCCGAACGGTGCGCCGCCTTCAATGCGCAGTTTGGCAATGGAATCACCCGAAAATTCCAGCCAGCGTGTGCCGGTCCGGTTTCCGTTTTCCTGCGGCATGACATAATTTTCAGTCATGTCGGCGATGGGCGATTCAAAGAGGTCGAGTTCGGCGGCGGCGCTACGGTCGGAATAGTTTTCAAACGGGCCTTTTCCGAAATAGGCGATGTTGGTGTAGGCGCCGGTGATACCGGCGGTTATTCCGAGGCGGATCAGCGACGGCAGGCTTTCGTCGGCTTCAAAACGGGTTTTAATGTTGATTACACCGTTTCCGCCAATGGTGTAGTCGGTGGTAATCGTAACCTGTTTTTCAAGCGCTTTAATGACCGTGATTTTTACCGCGCCGTTTTTGAGGGTTTGGAATTGGGCGGATTTTGTTTCGAGTTTACCGGCGAGCTCTTTCCAGAATTTCTGGGTTTCGTGGGTACGGCCGCCGCGTAAATCGTTATCGGTCTGCGGTCGCCAGAAGTTCAGCCGGAGGGGGGCGGTGAGGATTTCTGTTCCGCCGAGCCGGTAGCTGTCCAGCTGTCCGGTGGCGCGGTTGATGCGCGCAATAAAGTTGGAGCCGGTAACAACAAAGCTGTCCGGCGTGACCTGTGCGTTGGCGGGGGTGGTTTCCGGCGGGGTACGCACAAGCAGTCCGATGGGCAGCAGGAACTGCTGTTTGGCGATTTCATATCCGGCTTTACACCACGGCCGGTCGGTTTTTTCGTGGGCGCTGAGGCGGAGGGCGTATTCCGAGCCCGCTTTCGGTGATTCGGGAACGGTAAACGGAACGCGGATGGTTTTGCGGGTTCCGGGTTCGAGCGAAACGGGGTCGAGAATTCCCAGCTCAATTTTTTTGCCGTCGACGGAAAAGCTCCAGCGGATTTCATATTGGTTGAGATTGGTGAAATTGAAGCGGTTAACGAGCTGGATTTCCCCTTCTGTGGGTTTAAGCGGCTGGAAGTCAATGGGCTGGAAAACGGTTTTGCACTCCCATGTTTTTGCGTTGGGTGTGCGGTCGGAATTGACGATTCCGTTGAGGCAGAAATTCCCGCTGTTCGGTTCGTCGCCGAAATCGCCGCCGTAAGCGAAATAGGCTTTACCGTCTTTATTTGTGGTTAGCAGGCCCTGATCGATGAAGTCCCAGATATAGCCGCCGATGAGGTTGGGTTTGCTGCGGATCAATTCCCAGTATTCGGTCATGTTTCCGAGCGAGTTGCCCATGGCGTGGGCATATTCGCACATGACAATCGGGCGGGTGATCTGCTCGGATTCGGAGAGCGCTTTAAGTTGGTTGACACTCGGATACATGCGGCTGATGCAGTCGACATAGGGCGGATCGTCGGGGTTTGCGGGCAGCGGCCATTGCTGAACTTTATGACCGCCCATTGGGTCGTAGTTGGTTGCGAGGGGCTGTCCCTGCGCGCCTTCGTAATGGATGAAACGGGTGGGGTCGAAATCTTTGATCCAGCCGGCGGCGGCGGCGTGAATCGGGCCGCATCCGCTTTCGTTGCCGAGCGACCACGAAATAATGGAGGGGTGGTTTTTATCGCGCTCAACCATGCGGATAATCCGGTCGTTAATGGCATAGTGCCACGAAGGAGTATTCACCAGCTCGCCGCGAACGCCGTGGCTTTCCACATTGGCTTCGTCCATCACATAAATACCGAGCTCATCGCACAGCTCATAAAAATAGGTGTCGTTCGGATAGTGCGAGGTACGGACGGCGTTGATATTGAACTGTTTCATCAGCAGCACGTCGGCGAGCATATCTTCGCGGGTCAGGGCTTTGCCGCGGATATGGTGGTGATCGTGGCGGTTGACGCCCATCAGTTTGACCGCTTTCCCGTTAATGAGCAGTTCGCCTTTGCCGCTGATTTTCACGTCGCGGAAACCGATGCGTGTGCTGCGGGCTTCGACCTCTTTTCCGCGGGCATCTTTGAGGGTGAAAACGAGGGTGTAAAGGGCGGGCTTTTCGGCGGACCATTTGGCGGGGTTTTTTACGGTGGTTTCGAGCAGTCCGAATTTGACGTTATCGCGCTGGGGGTAATTTTCATTGATGATTTTGTCGACCGGAATGGAGAGCGGGGTTTCAAATACCGGCTGTTTTCCGGCGTCAAAAAGCTGCGCGGAAAGCGTCCAGCCTTCGGCGGCGGAAAGGGCTTTAATTCGCGGGCGGATCTGCAATCGGGCGTGTTCGAGTTTTTCGTCGAACGGTGTGCGGATGTAAAAGTCGTCGAGCGCAACGGCGGGCTGGGCAAGCAGCAATACTTCGCGGTGGATTCCGCTTAAACGCCACATATCCTGATCTTCGAGATAGGAGCCGTCGGACCAGCGGAACACCTGCACGGCGAGGCTGTTTTCGCCTTTAACCAGAAGATCGGTGATGTCGAATTCCGCCGGGAGCCGGCTGCCCTGGCTGTATCCGGCCAATTGCCCGTTAATCCAGCAGTAGAAGGCCGAAGAAACACCGCCGAAATGGAGGATGACGCGCTGATCTTTCCAGTCTTTCGGAACGGCAAATTGGGTCAGATACGAGCCGACGGGGTTGGTTCGGTCGATTTTCGGCGCATTCGGGGTGAAGGGATATTTCTCGTTGGTGTAAATTGGCTGGCCGTAGCCTTTCAGCTCCCAATTTGACGGAACAGGAATTGAGTCCCATTCATCCGCTTTGAAATCCGGGGTGAAAAAGTCGGTCGGGCGGTTTTTTGAATCCGGCTCGAAATGGAATTTCCAATCGCCGTTCAGCGAAATCATACGGGCTTTCTGCCGGTCGCCGGAAAGGGCATCTTCCGTGGATTCAAAGGAATAGGAGGTGGCGCGGGCCGGCAGTTTCCCTTTTTCAATGATCCGCTCATTTTCCCAGTCGTTGGGAAAATGCTGTCCGTTCACAGTCAGACCGGTCAAAAGCAGAAGGGCGATGGCAGCTTTCATACAAACGTTCCTTTTCGTTCAAAATCGTAATTTACGCAGAAGGTAAACATAACGGCGAAGAAATAACAGTGTTTATGCTTTTTAATCGCATTTTTATACCCCGGTTTTACGGGCGGTGTAACCGGATTTTGTTAAATTCGCAAATTATCACAAAATAAGTGTGAAATGCCGATATTTAAATTGTCCAATATATTGCAGCACAGTCGTTTACCGGTTGTTGTATAATTTGTGTATCTTGCGCTTCTGTGTTAGCTTCTGATGATGGAGCTGGAATGGCATTTTCCTGAGCGATGCCTTTCTTTGAATGAATTCAGTGTCCGCTGTCTAAAAAATGATGAAGATGATGATGAAAACCCTTATGTTTGTTTGTGCCCTGCCGGTAATGGCGTTTGCTGCCGTGACGGTGGATGTTAACTTTAATGTAAAACACTCGGTGAACGGTGTTTCGGAGCTCGACCGCGAGACCTATTTTGTTCTGCATGCAAGTGCCGGAGAAAATACCTGGGGATCGGACGCGCAGGAAACCGCGTTTTTGAATGATTACGATGTTTATCTGGGCCGCTCTAACGGCACGCTCCCGTGGAATCTGAGCCAGACTACCGAGGATCCGGCCAAACCGGGATGGTGCAGCCATGCCAATATGCTGAGCCGCGGCAATTCGGCGCGTTCAAGCTATGCCGCCGACACCCATGCCCAGTCCTTGGAATCCCGTGCAGCTAAAATGATGATTGGCGGGCAGATGGATATGTTATATCCTGTCGGGGAGAACAATGCCAAAGGGTTCACCGTCTCCGAGCACGCTGCACTGGCGGATTTTTACGAATATTTCCTCACCTATTTCTACGGAACAGGCGGAACGTCCGGTCAGCCGAAGCCGGCGATGATTGAAGTGGTCAATGAGCCTTTTGTGGCCGCGAGCAGTCACAATACCACCCGGGAAAATATCTCGGCCCTGCACACCAATGTGGCGGCGGCGATCCATAATTCGCATCCCGACGTGATGGTGGGGGGCTACTGCGCCGCGCATCCGGCATATGAAGGGAATGACGGCGATTTCAGCCACTGGGACGGCAACTGGAAAACCTTTATCGACATCGCCGGTGCGGATATGGATTTCTTCTCGCTGCACCTTTATGACAATCCGGCCGGGAGTACCAATGTGCTCGAAACCCAGTACCGCAGCGGGAGCAATGTGGAAGCACTGCTCGATATGATTGAGCACTACAGCATGCTGACATTGGGTGAAATCAAACCCTTCAATATTTCCGAGTTCGGCAGCCTCTCGGTCACCAGCGATATTCCATACGATCCCCGGCACGACTGGGTGGATGTGCGCTCCTATTCCACCATCCTGATGCAGCTGCTGGAACGCCCCGATCACATGATTCAGACAATCCCGTTTATGATGGTGCAGGCGGAATGGGGCCGCAGTGCTAACGGCTATCCCTATCCGACGCGTCTGCTGTACGACGAGGATGAACTGCTGGGTTACCCAAAGGATAAAGACGGTCCGTTTGTATTTACGCAGCGAATTAAGTTTTGGGAGTTGTGGAAAGAGGTGAACGGTACGCGTGTTGACACCTTTGCCTCTGACCCCGATATTCAGGTGAATGCCTATGTGGACGGCGCCGATGCCTTTGTGATTGTCAGCAGTCTTGATCATACCGGTTCGCAGACGGTGGATTTGAACCTGTTCGGTTCGAGCCAGACGCCGCAGCAGATTATGGTTAAGCACACCTATCAGGCGGCGGACGGAATGCCGACACTGGATCAGTACACAACCAGCTCGCTGCCTTCGATTACGCTTCCGCCTTCTTCAACCGTGGTGATCAAGTATACGTTTGCAAACCCGGTTTCGATCGACCATGAATCCGCAGAAACGAAGTATTATGCAACGACCTATTTGCAACCGATCGTTTCCGGAACGCCGATCGAGTTTGAAATTAACAACGTTGCTTTGACGCAGCCCTATGGTGAAGCCGTACTGCGCCTCGGTATCGGCCGCGCACACGGGCTTTCGCTCCATCCTCAACTGACCTTTAATGGCGTGCCGGTTACAGTGCCGACTGATTGGCGCGGGTATGACCAGTTAACGCGCGACAGCTTTTACGGGGTGCTGGAAATTCCCGTCCCCTACTACCTGCTTCAGGAAAACAATGATGTTGTTGTTACGTTCGGCGACAGCGGAGGAAATGTGGCATCGGTTGCAATGCAGGTCTTTTCAATGGATGTCGATCTGCGCAATTCGAGCGGATTGCTGCCGATTGCTTCCGGACGGGTCGAAAACGGCCATGTGATTTTAGGCATCACAAACGGTATGCCGAACGGCTATTTCGCACTGCAGACCCGAACCAATTTAATGACCGGCGATTGGGTGATCAGTCAGACGGGTATTCCGGTTGACGGGTTCGGTGGCGGAACAGTCACGAATTCCGCCGTGCCGCCGACCCAGTTTTTCCGTATCCGTTCCAGCGGCCCGCCGCCGGTGCTTGTCTCGGGGTTCTCGCTGTTCCCGGATTCCGACACGGTTTCCGTCGGCGGAACCTGCCGGCTTCCCTACACTGTTTTGCCGATCGACGCCACGGATAAAAGCGTGATCTGGACTTCCGGAAACCCGGCGGTTGCCACCGTTTCAAACGGAATTGTGACCGGTGTTGCCAACGGAAGCACAGTAATTACCGGGGAAACCTCCGACGGCGGATTCACGGACTCCAGCACCATCACGGTTGGATCGACAACGGCACAGGTTTGGTTTGACGACGTGAACAAATATCGGAATCAGACCTTCACCAACGGCACCGCAATGAAAGTCCGCTGCACGTATGATGCCGGCACCGGGCACACCGTCAATTCGGTCAGTGGCGTGAGTTATAAACTGCGCCAGATTGATTCGAGCTCGGGCAGTTGGCAGGTGGTGAAAGATTTCAATGCAACGGATCCGGGGGCAGTGGGCACGCAGTCGGGCGGATCACAGGCGGAGATTTTGATTCCGGGCGATATAACGCCTACGGCCTATCTTCCGGCCAACAATTTCTATTACCTGTTTGTCTCCATTGATTCGACAGACGGTTCGTCCTATTCGCGGGGAACGAACCCGATCCTTATCGTTAACCCGAATCTTGAAATCGTTGAATTCACCGCGCCGGATTATGCGGACGGAACATTGAACGGGCAGCAGAACTGGAATGCGGAAAGCGGCTGGACGGTTGCGGATTCGGCCGGTGTTGGAAATGCGTCCACGCCCGACAGTTCGAGCGCGGCGGTTTTAAACGATCCCATTCAGCTGAGCGCAGGGGAAACGTACAGCCTCAGTATCAACCTTCAGTTCGGCGGAACCTATGCCATGCCGACCTCCTATGAATATATCTTTCTCGGCGGATTAAAGGGCAGCAGCGCCGGTGCGTCCGTGGGAACCGGCGATGTGGCCGCTGATGCGAATATTCAGCTTTATCTGAACGATACCAAATACCGCCTGCTTAATAACTACAGCAACATTTCAGGATGCAGCGTTATTGCCGGAACACTCGATGGCGGCGATGTGCTCCAGTTTGATTATGAGCTGACGATGGGCTCCGATGCCGCCAGCACGATCTATACGGTTCGCCTGCAAAACCTGACCGATGGCACCGATACCGGAACAGGTACAGTTCTCGGCGTGGACGCGTCGGTTTACAACGCACTGAGCGGTTCCGGTGCCTATGGATTTTTCCAGTCCATCATTCCGGGGTTAAACGGTTCCGGCCTCAGCGGCGTGCAGGTGAATTCCGTCACAACCAATATCTCTCAGTAACCGAATCCCTTCGTGCCGAAAAAGAGGTGCGAAGGAAATCGCCCGACAGGCCGAAGAAATGCCGGGAGTCGGCGGAAGGGCGGCAGATCAGAATGTGAAACGCGGTGAAAAAATTATGAATCTCAAAATAGCCCTCTATTATACCGGTGCGCTGTTTTTTATCGCACAGTCTGCCCTTGCGGTTCCGCCGGATCCGCCGGTCGGCAAACGCTGGGTGCTCAACGAACAGTTCTCCGACGAGTTCAACGGCACCTCGCTCGATTCATCCAAATGGAACAACTACCATCCCAATTGGATCGGCCGTGCGCCGGGGCTGTTTGTTTCGTCGAATGTTTCCGTGGGCGGCGGATATCTAAAGCTCAAAGGCGGGGTGCTGGATCCGCCGCAGACCATCAATGGCAGTGAATTCAATATTTCATGTGCGGCGGTAACTTCGAAGGAGCAAGCGGCCTCCTACGGATATTACGAATGCTTGGAGGGTGCGGAAGTGTGCCATGAATGAGCGGGAGCGAAGCTCCTGCTCGGAACTATAAAGGAGATGAAGGAATGAAAAGACCCTTCGGAGGCGGCTTGCAGGAGC
>QKFE01000359.1 GCA_003252225.1 Kiritimatiellales bacterium
TATGTAAACGGCGCGAAGCTGCATATTCTGCTGAACAACCTCGCCGACGCGGTCGCGCCGCTTTCGCTGGTTGTGCCGACCTCGGGAATGCAGGCAATAACCCTGCGGCGGTTCGGACGAAATGCCGATTTCACCCCCTATTTCACCGAGTCGGCCATCGGCTCGCTGGACGGCCTACAGATTGAAGGCCGCGAATCCATCGCACTCGAAATCAGTTATTCGGGTGAGCCGACGGAAAAACTGCGGCTCGACGAAGTTCCGTATTATGCCGATGTTCAGCAGCAGGTGTTTTCCGGCAGCCGGACGTTCAATCTCGTTGTGCCGGAATACCAGTCGGCCCGGCGCGCAACCCTGCGTATCGGGTTGGGGCGCAGTTCCGGGCTCGATCCGCATCTGCTGGTCTCTTTCAACGGCACCGCGCTCCGGGTTCCGTTTGAAGACTGCGCTGAACGCCTCGACAACGGAACCGAATACGGCAGCATCAAACTGATCCACGTTCCGCTGGATCTGCTGCAGTCCAACAACACCGTCGAAGTGGCTTTCCCGGATAACGGATACGGCGGCATCGGGGCCGTCGTGCTTCGGGCCGAAATCGACCGACCGGTACCCGGCGCGGTGTATGCCGTCAACTGCGCCGGTTCGCAGCACATCGCCGGCGACGGAACGGTGTATCAAGCCGATAATCCGGCCTATTACACCACGAGTTCGACCGGCACCGACTCTGTTTCTGATTTCGGCGGAACCACGGAAGATGCGCTGTATAAAAACGAGCGCTATGCCGCCAATTTCTCGTACAGCATTCCGGTTGAAAACGGCGATTACGAAGTCACCCTGCATATGGCCGAAAACTGGTTCAACACCTCCGGCAGCCGTATCTTTAATGTTGCCGTCGAAGGGGTTAATGTGATCTCCGGACTGGATATCTATGCCGTGGCCGGCCGCGCGAATGCGTACGATCAGACCTTCAGCGCCTCCGTCTCGGACGGTTTGCTCGATATTAGTTTCAGCCGAACCGTAAACAACGCGAAGATTAACGCCATTAAAGCGGTGAAACAGGTGCCGCCGCAATCGAGCGCGGTTTATTCCGAATGGGCCAACCGGTTTAATCTGCCCGGCAATGAATCCGCGTTGGGGCTGGATCCGGACGGGGACGGGCTGGATAACGAAACCGAGTTTATCTGCGGAACCGACCCGCTCGACGGACGCGGCCTTCCCGCCTGTTCCGGTTCCGTTGGGGCGGACGATTTCAGCGTATCCTTTACCTCTGTGCCGGATCGCCTTTACACGGTTGAAACCACCGAAAACCTCCAGTCCGGCTGGAGCGATTTCACCAACGGGATTCCCGGTACAGGCGGCATCATTTCCGTCGACGATCCGCTGCTGATTTCCAACCGGTTTTACCGCATCAAAGTTCAGGTGGAGTGATACTCCCACGGGGCAAGCCCCGGGGCATCTCGTTGGAATGGGGGACCCTACGATCCCCCTTACATCCTCGCTTGCGGGACGCATTCATCCAAGCCCCGGGGTATTTCCGACGTTTTCGATAAGATTACTCTGTGATCATGAGTTTAAAGAACTGCACATCCTCTGCGGATGTGGACAGAATTTCATTGGTGACCGCTTCGAAGCCTGAACCGGTTCCGGTGGTTTCCCACTGTCCGCCGGCGGTTTCGATGAAGTCGACATCCTTCACCAGAGCGCTGAACGGCGTATAAACCAGATCGGTGCTCTGCCCAATGCTGTACGTCGGGCGCGGGGTGGAAGTCATTCTCGGGTAGATATACAGGAAGTTCCCGCTTCCATCCATTGCATGACGTCGTTCCTGAATGCCGGTATTTCCGGGATCGCTCAGGTTGCCGCCGAGACCCCATTCGGTAATGTTGTCCACGCCGTCGCCGTCGTAATCGTTATTGGGGGCGGCATCCGCGTTGTACACATTATATCCGGCGGCCCAGTTCTGATAGGCCGAAGGCTGAGAACCATACTCGACCTTGATCCGGTCGAGATACTGCCAGCCGCTGCCGATGGCCGGGTTTTTGGTCATGTTATCCCAGAACCAGCCGACGGCATTGAGTTTCGTCAGCGAGAGGTCGCTTCCGAGCACCGGCGTTTCACCGACGATGGTCATGCGGTTGGTGTCGGTCGCCGTGGCCAAGGTCAGCGGTGCCCAGTATGCATTCATGATGTTCAACTGCCCTTTCTGGTTCCGGAAATACTGATTCGTGCAGACATACCATTGGGTATCATTACGAATCGCAACATGGGCATAACCCTCTTCCGTTGTTCCGATCTTGAGAACCGGAGTGCCGCCGACATAGAAATCAACAATCGGATCAACCTGAGTGGCATCGAACTCTCCGCCGGTATAACCGATATTGTTATCCACATAGAAGAGCGTGGAATAGTCGGACAGCAGGTAACGGATCGTCGGCTGCGTTCCGCCGCCGTCGTTGCCGCGCATAACGCCATCCACGGACTGCACCTGCGCAACCATGTAAACCAGCGGACACAGGTCGATTAATACTCCGCTGGGCTCGATGTCTGAATCGGCAAAGATGGATTTATCACCGGGCAGCGAATCAGGATGTGTTGCTCCTGCACCGCTGATAAACAGAGTGAACCCATTGCCGGCAACCGGTGTTTCAACATCCCCGTCCAGCGGTTGATGGGCTCCGAGCCAATCCACGCCGGAGGTTTTTCCCGGGTACCAGAGCGGCGCATTTTTCGCCAGCGCCCAGACCACCACCTGATCGGAGAAGGCTTCAGAACCGCCATATACGGCTGCGACGGTATACATATAGGCCGTTTTATCCTGCAACGATGCGCTGTCGGTATAGGACAGAGCGGTCACGTCCGCAATCTCGGTGCCGAGTGTTCCGTACGATTCAGAACGGTAGATCTTATAGGAATCCGCTTCCGGCGCGCCGATCCATGACAGTTCAATGCTCAGGGATTCAATCCCCTGACTACCGGTCAGATCAGGAGCAATCTGCGGAACGGCACTGGCATTGGTATGCACCATCGATACAGAATCAACTGCGACAAACAGCTGCTGTCCAACAGGAACCCGGTGACCCATCACAAATTTGACCGTATCGGCGGCATAGGCATCCACCGGCTGGGACTGCGTCAGAAGGGTGGACACGACGGTGCCGGTGTAGCTGTTGCCCCCGATGTGAGCAATCACCTGACCGGTATAAATATCGGTCGCAGTCGATTTCCGGATGGAGTAATCCAACGTAATCTGATCGGTCTCGAAGTCCGGCCCCGTACTGGCGGCATCCTCCCACAGCGGATCCCAACCGAGCTGTTCGCGCGTCAGCTGGAGTGAGGTGTTGATGTTATACTGATACATGTTGAGGCCGATGCCGACCTGATCGGATGCATCATTGCGCACCACCCAGACCATGTCATCTTCCGCCGCCGGGTCCACATCGGAGTTATCGGTATCGGAACTCAGCCCGAAACGGAAAAATTCTTCCGCGCCGGAAAGGGAAGCAATCGTTGCCACATTGGTGACGCCCTCAACAACCTTGGTCACCGTGCTGCCATCCGCGGCGGCACCCAGCGTAAACGCAACCGAGCCGCTCCAGACCGAGCCGACACCATTATCGATCAGACGGTTGTAGACCACATGGTTGCCGCCGTTCGTTGCAAAGGCCGCATAAGGCTCGGAATCTGCAAAGCCGGCTCCGTTGACATCCACTTCAAAGGCATTCGGTGAGGATGCAGCAATCGCCTGCCAGCGATCCTGCCCCGCCAGATCTCCGTTGGAATAAAGGAGCTGATTGGTGAAGGTGGTATTCAGAATCACCCCGTTAACTGTAACCGATTCCGGAACCGCCGAAACCGGGCTGGAAACCGCATCCGCCGCATTCAGCGCAGTTGCCGTCACTTTAAACCAATATTCAACTCCGTTGGACAGGCCCGTAACGACAAAGGCATTGGTCGTTAAACCGGAACCCCCGGACACTACAGAATAGACCCCATTGCTGCCGGTGGTTGATGCCGTCACGTCATAGGAATCCGCCTCAAGAACTGCACCCCAGTTCAGACCAACCAAGCCATCCAACCCGAGAGCAGAAACCACAGGAGCAACGAGTACAGGAGCAACATCTTCCGAGACCTCAAGCCGTAACGCATCGATGGTTGCATCGAAGCGTTCTGCGGGGATGGTGGTGGACGCACTGCCGTCGTGCTGGATCACAAAATAATCCAGCGTTGCGGCGTTATACGCATTGGAAACCGTCTGCAGCACCGAGCCCCCCAGATTGGTCACTGCCGTATCCACATTGATAAAATCCGCGCTGATGGCATAACTTTTATCCACCCGGGTTTTGCGGACATTGAACGCAATCCGCAGATTATCGGTTTCCAGATCGCTTCCACCCGCACCGTCCCAACCTGCTTCGGCAGGCGTCAGACTGGCAAGATTGGCCCAGCCGGGACTCTGCTGAATGCTTACGATAAGCTGGTCATTTCCGCCGGCGGCCTCCATGGCGATACGCATATTCCATTCATCCCCGGCGCTTGTGAAGCCCGGGTTCAGGTAAGTGTTTGCGACGGACAGTCCATATTCGATCACGGAGCCGCCGTCCCATGCATTGGTGGTGCGGCTGATTTTGGAATCGAAACCCCCGGACTTTAGTCCGGGGAGAGGTCACGGCCCGGTTCCGATGCGCAGACGGATAAAACGGCCCTGCGCTTCGGTAGAGATTCGGTTGGTTACGGCCTCGAATTCGGCGTCAACAATTCCGGTTCCGGCCGGTATAAACCCGTCATCAACCCAATCGGCGGAAAGCAGTTCGGGGGCATGTCTGAGTTCATAAATCAGCCCGATTTCGAGATAGTCGCGGCGGCGCAGGTAAATGTATTCCATTATATCGGCGGTTTCTTCCGCGATTTCGAATACCGGCACAAACCCGGTATCCGCGGCATTGGTGGGATCGCCGCCCAGCGCATATTCGTGCACATTCAGCACGCCGTCGCCGTCATCGTCGCCGAAATCGCCCTCTTCGAGGCCGTATTCATATTCCCATTTCGGAAATCCCGCCTGCTCCACCGGAATCAGATTGGCCGTAAAACCCGGCCCCGTCGCTTCGTTGTTATAAAGGATCAGACGTGCACTGCGGCTACTTGAGCGATAAACGTTTACCGAAACGATTCCAACGGCAGTGACATTTGAGAAAATCATCGGCGAAAAACCGCCGGTCGGCAGGGTTGCGAATCCGGTTCCCGCCGGATTCCACGGAGCCCAAAGCGCGCCCGTTTCGCCGGTTAAAATCTGGTCTTCGCCTTCGTTCATTTCGATGCTGGAAACATAATAGGTTTTCCCGTCGCGGATCACGAAACGCGCATCGCCGTCATTCCGGAACAGGTCGACGGCCAGCGAACTCGCGGCGGTATCGCCGAACATCAGCCGTTCATTTTCCGCCCCGTTTTGGAAATCGGCCTTATCCCACAGATAAAACGCGTCCACAAAACATTCCGCCTGCCCGTCGGTACTGTCCTCCAGACAGACCAGCCGCCCGCCGGTATTGATAAGTACGCCCGGCGACGTCCCGACGCCCGAGGTTACCCGCGAAATCATACCGCCGTAAAAGCGCTGCCCTTCCGCCGGATCGGCAGCAAACAGCGGGGTTTGGTCGTCAAAAAAGTAGGTTTTATTGGTCGCGACATTTACATCAAACGGCCGGACAGGATTGATTGCGGCGCTGTTTTCAACACCGGTGTACTGCACCGCTAAAATCGGGTCAACCGGCGGAAGCGGCTCAATTTCCACCCACAATTGCGGAGGCAAAAACAGCTCGTTTTCGCGCGAAGCATATCCGCTTTCGCCGCCCGTTCCGTGGTGCAGATAAAAGGCGTAAACCCCGTTATTGGTCACCACCGCGGAAACATTGAATTCAATCCGATTGCCCGCCGCGCATTTTCGGGGATCGCTTCCCAATAACGCCCCAACCGCCGGACGGTTTCCCCAGCGTACGCCGGTTTCCGACCACGAAGTGTCCTCGCAGGCAAACAGTTGCGGCTGCTCAACCGGGCGGTAAATATCCGCGCCCATAAAGCGCAGTTTTGCCGACAGAACCGGTCGGTCAGCCGCAATCCCCGAAACCGTGAATTTAACCAGCGCCATCCGGTTGCTTCCCGCAGTCAGCGATGTGGACAAAACCGGACTGGAACCGAAATTGGCGGAAGGGCTGGATTCATCTACATACGTGTCTGCGGTCGCCGAAAAAATGCGGTGCGTATTTTTGCTCCAGTCCACCGAAACAACCGCGCCGGGATCCTGATTATCCAGCACCGACCGGCCGAGCAGTGTGCCGAAATAGGTGTTATTGCTGCCCGAAACCGTTGACGCCATTTCCACCCGGATCAGCGCATCGCTCGCCCCCCATTTCTGAATATCCTGTTCGGCGGAAAAGCTGACAATTTCATTCCCCTCAATCACTACATCTTCGGCGTTGTCGATCTGCACCACGTTATTGTTTTTTGAGGCGCGGAGAATCAGGTTGCTCGAAATCGAGACATTATCGTGCAATCCGCCGGGCAGCTCCGTATCAAACTTAAAGGTCGCGGCGGTCCACGGATCAATCAGGGTGTTATTCCGAAACACCCAGTTTTTAACAGCGGCCGATCCGGCATTCGTAATTCCGCCGGAGTTTTCCACCTTAATTCGGAACGATGTGTCGTGGTTCCGAATCAGCGTGTTGTTTTCGCAGATTCCGCCGTCCGTCTGCGTGATCAAAATACCGCGCGCCTGATTATCCATCACAACATTCCGGCGGATGACGGTGTTGGTTGAAAGGTTTTCGATGTCGTCGCTGAAAATACCGATGCCGTCGTCCGCCGTTCCGATAATCACACACTCTTCCACCAGCGAACCGCCTTCGCCGGCATAAAGCTGAATTCCGCCGCCCGGGCCGGAGAAAAACGGAGTGCGTCCGTTAATCGGCGGAGCGCGGTCAATAACGACCCGCCGAACCGTCAGATTATTCCCGCCGTACGGCATACGAATGGGATTCCCCGACGCGCGGGTGATTTTCAGATCCTGCAAAACGCAATCGTCCGAACCGAGAATCCGGAAGGTCTGATGCCCGCATTTTGATTTCAGCGCAACCCGGTCGCCGGGAAGTAAATTGTGCGCCTGCGAAGCCGATTCCATTTCGGCATCGAAAAGCCCGCCGCCGAGCGCAGTCAAATCCGCCAGTTTTATTTTATCCGCTTCCGGCGCATATTCCGGGCTCAAATCACTGCCGCGGAATTCGAGCAGGGTGCGTTCATAATCGGCGGCCGATCCGGCATTAAACAGCCAGACCGGATCGGGAAACCCTTCGTGCACCTGAAACTGAATATGGCCGTTTTCCGCCGAAACCACTTCGCCCTGCGTCGTGTAAAGCCCCGTCCGGGTCACGTGCATCTGCTCAAAAACCACATTCCGGGAACTGCCGACGAAAATGCAGATATTGGTGAAATCCCCGAAAATCAGCTCTGTTTGTTCCGTCCCGGCGCCGCGGAAAACCAGATTGGTCGCGCCGTTCAAATCAATCCCGCGGCCGTCCGGGTGGCTGAATTCATAAACACCGGGCGGAAAATAGAGCACCAGTGTTTCGGACGGATTGGCGGCCAGCCAGCTCGTTGCCGTTCCGATGGCCGCATCGACGCCCGGTTTCGCAGCAGACGGAACTACGCCGAGATCATCGACCACATTCCAGACCGTTTCGGCCCGCACCCCGACGGAAACCGAAAACAGCGCAACCAGCAAAATATTGCCCAACGACGGAATACGCCTGTGAAAATTCATCCCCAGCTCCAACTACCTGCTTTCAACGCTCAGCCGAATAAACTGAGCCGTATCATCCGCAGTCGGAATCCGGTTGGTTACGGCGAAGTAATCTGCATCAAACGCGCCGAACGGTTCAAGCATCTGATATCCCCCGTTCGTCCAGCCGGATCCCGACAAACTTTTACTTGTTTGCAGAATATAAGCCAAACCGCTGTTTTCTTCAACCCGTTTGGGATAAACATATTCGAGCCAGTTCGTTCCGTTCTCTTCAACCAGCCGGAATGTTGGGATATGGCCGGCATTTTCCTGATCCGTCGGATCGCCGCCCAGCCCGTATTCCGTCACATTATCCACCGCATCCCCGTCAGGATTCTCAGTTTTGACAGCACTGTCGCCCGAAAGCCCGTAACTTTGCGCCCAATATTCATACGGCGTCGTCATTGAAACCAACCGGGCGGAAAACCCTTCATTCACATTGTTGACGATAAACCGCGCTTTATCCGACGGCCGCGAATAATCGGTGCCGATAATTCCCACCGCCGTGATATTTGAAAACAGCACCGGCCCGTATCCGCTGATCGGAATTGCGGCGAAATCAACCCCGCCGTTTGCCGTCGGGTTCCATTCCGCCCAATTTGCGCCGTTCGTTCCCGTAAGCTGAAACTGCCCCTGCCCCATCGGGAAATCGGACACATAATATTCGGAACCCTCGCGCAAAACAAAATAGGCCGTGCCATCGTTCCGGAAAATATCGGCCGATAAAACGCTGTTCGCCGTGCCGTCAAACCCCCATGTCCCGAAATCCGTGCCGTCAATAAAATCCGCCTTATCCCAAATCAGCAGCATATTCCCCGTTGCCGCGCCCGTATCCGACTCCACATCGCCGAGCAGACCGACCTCCCCGATTTTCGGCTCCTCCGAAACAAAACTGCCGTCGGCGATTTCACCCGACCAACCCAGATAAACCCGCCGCCCGGTTTCACGGTTTCCCGAAAAAAAAGGCGTCGAATCGTCGAACCCGATCACCCGCTGTGTCCCATTGGAAACCGTCAAAGGCCGGTCGCCGTTAATAACAGTGACATCGCGCGAAAAATTGACCGCTATCCGTTCGGCCCCCGGGGAAGCCAGCAGTTGATCCAGCCCCGTAAATATCCGGATATCGTCAAACCACGCCCCCGGATTTCCCCCCAGTTTATTGTTTTTCACCCACAATTGAAAATTGGCGACATTTGCCCGATCCACCGTCGAATTCGTCGAAACCAGCTCATAATTTCCGTCCAGATCCGTATCGATTTTATAAACAACACTCCCCCGCCAGATCTTCATTTTCACCCGGATCATATTCGCCGGATCATACGGATCAGCACTGCCGGACTGATCTTTATTCACGTCAAACACCGGGTCAAAATCGATATACGAACCGTGCGTCCCCTCCGAATGCGCAATCGGCCCGTCATCCGCCGCTTCACTCGTACCGTCCGCCCACCGCAGCCCCGCAACCAGAAATCCGGCCTGATTATAGAGCTCAAAATAGGTCTGCTCCACATTTCCGCCGCCCGGATCAGTTTTCATCCACTTAAACGAAACGTGAATAGCCCCCTCGTACGCTTCCGGAATCAGCACCTTTCCGTCGGATAAATACCCGACCGCAACCAGCGAATCCAGATTGGTCGGCCCGATATCAAAAACAAGGCCGCAATTTCCCGCTCCATCGTCAACAATGGAAAAAATATACCCCGGCATATTGGAAACCGCCCAATTTCCGACCGCCGTCCCCGCATCCAAAGCCGCCGAACACGCCGAATTATCGGCCAAAAGCGTGAGATCCTGCGGCGAAGCGGCGTCAAAATCGGCCCAGAAATTGGTCGTATTCTGCCCGAATCCGCTGATAGCGAGGAATCCAGACAAGCTGACCAGCCAGCATATACGTCTAAAAAGCATCCCAAAATCTCCACTTTGCCTCTCAACAAAGCCCCCGGGCAGAAAAAAACACCCGATTTCGGACTCCGCCAGATCCCTCCCGACCGCGACTATTATTTACAGGAACCCTTTGATTTCAAACGTTTTATACACATTAATTGTACACAGCAATACACGTGCTCATTATAAACGGGTTACGCCTCCCGAAAAAAAAGTAAAAAAAAACCACGCTTTGAGTAACGCTCCCCCGATTGCCCTCGTATTAATGAATGAACCCAACAATTTAAACGGGCAGTAACCCAAACTTACTACTCCTGCCCTTTTTACTCCGAAAGACCCTCGCCCTAACCCAGCGAGGTTTCTTTTTGCCCAAATTCCCCCGCCGCAGTTTTCAAATCCCCCCTCAAAAATGGCGAAGGGATGGGGCGCGGGGAAGGGAAACAAGCCTTTCCAATTAAGCCGATTTTTCGTCGTTTTCCCTTTCCGTACTACTATCCGTCAGTTTCTTGTTTTTTGTGCACGTTTTTTAAACACAAAGACCGCAAAGCACGCAAAGAACGAATGTTACAACTTAGCGGCCTTTGCGCTCTTCTGTTGAAAATCAGTGTTCATTCGTGTTAATCAGCGGTTCAGATTTGGTTGCGGCTTCGCCGCGCGGTGTGTTCAGTGTATTCCGTGGTTCATCGAGTAGCCGAGGGAGGTTGCCCTCCCTAAGCTCTCCCACCACCGGGCATACGGTTCCGTACCACGGCGGTTCCGAATGATCATGCTGTTCTGTTTCCCAGTAACGT
>QKFE01000211.1 GCA_003252225.1 Kiritimatiellales bacterium
CGCCGCCAATGGCAACCCCTTTCTGCGATCAATCACCGCCGCTTTTCCGTCAGCGGGAAATCCGCGGGCCGGAAAGAAAAAACCCGGGAAGTTTTATGCCTTCCCGGGCCGGGCTGCCTTTATTCGGCCGTGTTAAACGGAGGCTGTTTTCTCCGTAGCAGAGTGGTTTGGCCCCTATTCAACCGACACAACCACAAACCGGGAACTGCGGCCATCGGTTACGAGGAGCAGAACTTTCCCGCTATCGGCAGATGCGGCAATTGCGTTTTTAAATTCGCTGACGCTTCTGACGGGTTTCCGGTTGACGCTGGTAATAATCTGCCCGGGTTTGAGACCGGCGCGCCATGCGGCGCCGCCCTGTTCAATTTCGGCAACGAGCACACCTTCTTCGCCCTCGATTCCGAAACGCCGCGCGGTATTGCCATCGAGACTTTCAACATGTATTCCAAGTTTCTCAAACAGCGCAGGGTCGGAATCGCCCAAACCGTCATCGCCGCCTTCGAGCTCTTTGGTGATCGCGGAAATGGTTTTATATTTCCCGTCGCGGAAAATCTTAACGTCCACTTTGGTATTCGGCGGGATGGATGCAACGCGGTTACGGAATACACCGACTTTACCCGCTTTTTTGCCGTCAAATTCAACGATGATATCGCCCTCTTTCAGCCCGGCTTCTTCGGCGGCGGAATCTTCGACGATCTGCGAAATCAGAATACCGCCCTTTTCTTCCAGCCCGAAACTGCCCGCAAGATCTTCATCGACCTCCTGGATATAAATACCGAGCACACTGCGCGAAACTTTCCCGGTTTTAATCAGCTGGTCTTTGATGCTTATCGCCTGATTGATCGGAATGGCGAAACCGATGCCCATATAGCCGCCGGTTCGGGTGTAAATGGCCGTATTGATTCCGATCACTTTGCCGTCAATATTCAGCAGCGGCCCGCCGGAATTACCCGGATTAATGGCGGCATCGGTCTGAATAAAATTACCGAAATCGGCAATGCCGACTTCACTGCGCTCTTTGGCGCTGACAATTCCGGCCGTCACCGTCTGCGACAGGCCGAACGGATTGCCCGCCGCCAACACCCATTCGCCGACTTCGAGCGCATCGGAATCGCCCAGTTCAACAAACGGCAGTTCACCGCCGTCTTCAATTTGAATCACCGCCACTTCCGTTTTCGGATCCGTACCGATCAGCTTGGCGTCAAATTCACGCCCGTCGGACAGCGTCACATGAATACGGTCGGCATCTTTAACAACATGGTTGTTGGTCAGAATATAGCCGTCTTTTGAAATGATAAACCCGGAGCCCTGCCCCTGCTGGTGATACTTCTGCGTTTCGGGTTCCTGCGGCTGGCTGTAATACCGTCCGCCGCGCCCGAAAAACTCCTCGAACGGATTGGCAAAACTCCGTTGCGGCACTTCAACCGTTGTTTCAACATCAATAAAAACAACCGCAGGCAGCGCCTGTTTTGCAATCTCAGCAAACGCGCTGCCCGTCGCCCGCAACACATCCGCCTTCCCCGAATCCGCAAACCCGGTTGAAAGGAAAGTGACCGCCGCAACGCCTAACGAAACCCATTTCAATCTCTGCATGTTCAACTCCTGTGTTCATTTTCCAAAAGATGAACGGTTAGAGCAAAGACCGCAGAGTGCGTTCAAAAAATTTCAAAACCGCCTTAACCTCCCTGCCGGTTTTGGGGAGAGGGGGGCGCGGGGGGAGAGGGAATTTGCCGCTATTCCCAGCTTTTAATCAGGTCGTCCGAATTCTGCATTCCGTTGAGAATATAAAGCCCAACGGAAACCACCGCGATTTTCCGGCGAACCATATCATTGCCCGCAAAAACCTGCCCGTCGTAATCCGTGTCCAATCCAATGCGGTATTGATGCCCCCACGGATCGAGAAACGTTCCGTCGCTTCCATCGGATTGCGGTTCAAGAAAAATAACACCGGCGGAATTCGCCGAGAAATCAGCGTCATTCGCCATCGTCAAAATAGAGATGATTTCACGGCTGGCCAGTTCGCATTCATCGCCGGGATTATACGACGAAATTTCCACATCGCTGAATCCGGTCATCGACGACGTTTGAGCCCCGATTGGAAATCGGCCGTATTTATTCAGATAGGCGTTCAGCGCCGTTTCGATGGATTTGATCTCCACCATCGCCTGCGCTTTTTTGGCATTAATCCGGGCCGCCCGGATTCCCTTTGAACCCAGCGTGATCAATATGGCGAGAATCGCAATCACCGCCAAAAGCTCAATCAGTGTAAAAGCCGATTTTTTCATTTCGCTTTCCCGATTTCGTCCCCCGTCAGATTTTCATCCGGCCCGTTCGACCAAAGAAAATATTCAAACCGCTTTTCGCAGCAGTAGAAATAAGGCCGCCCCCACGGATCAATTAAAACCATTCCTTCAACCAGTCCGGTTAATTCGCTCATTTCTGAAACCGGAATAGTGCCGGGCTGATCGGGATAGCGCCCGAATTGCACCCGGTATTCCTCCAGCGCCGATTTCAACATCTGCAGCTCCGCTTCCGCCCGGCTCACTTTCGCCTCCCGCCGCGCAAAGCGCGAAACCCCGACCGCCAGCCCGGCCAGTATCCCGATAATTGAAATCACCGCAATCAGTTCAAGCAGCGTGAAGCCCCTTTTATGAAACGAAAAGGCCGGGCGAAAACCCGACCTTTCAGATGTATAACCCTGTTTCATGCCGCGGCTTCGTTTAGCGCGCAATGCCCTTTTCAGAACTGCGGCAGAATTCGAG
>QKFE01000046.1 GCA_003252225.1 Kiritimatiellales bacterium
GAAGCGCGGGATTAATCACCGCATCCGCATTCTAGGTGAAAAAAAGTGCGGCTGCGCCGCACAGAAAAAAGGGCTTATTCAAAAAACGGTTCTGCATGTTCAACTCATCAATTAATTACATACGTGGTGGAAACGGTCGGGCTGAATCCGACGCCTTTTTTGTACGCTTTAAGGGTCAGTTTGGTGGTTTTGGTCAGCTTGATTTTTTCGCCGGGGCTGTATGCGGGCGATTCGCCGGTCGGTTCGGTTCCGTCGGTGGTGTAGCGGATTTTCGCGCCGGGCACACCGGTTTTGATTTCGACATCCACGGGTTTATCAAAAACAACGGCAACCGGGGTTTCGAGTGCGTTGCCACCGGAGCCGACGGTGCGCAGAGTGGTGCTGTCCGGATAGGTTTTGAGCTGGAAGGGGTCGTATTCGCCGAGGAACTGGCTCATGGATTGAACGGCGGAAACCGTCAAACCGTATTCTGATTTCTGGTCGCCGCGGCCGTGGTAATAGGAGTTCGGATCGGCCTGCATTTTGGATACGAGATCGTCGAAATCATCGCCGTCGCACTTTTTGCCGAAGGTGACGTTTTTCCACTCTTTGGCGGTCTTCGGATTAAACAGCCCGATGCCGCCTTTCGCCAGATAATCGAAATGGGCGCCGTCGAGATGAACATCACCGGCAAGCTGCAGCATTACGCCTTTATTTTCCTTCGCACTTTCACTGCTGCTTCCGACCGAGCCGCCCTGCCCGTCCGTAAACTCTTTCACCGATGTGATTGAGGTCACCACCAGCCGGGCTTTTTTCGGGTCGGTAGAATAGACACGGATGAAGGAGCCGAGCGCGGCATACAGGCCGGAACGCCCGGGTTTATCGTTTTCAGCGAAACCGAGGCAGAGGTACGCATCTTCCGTCAGCGGCCGTTCCGGCGATCCGGCCTGTAGAACACCGTTGCGGTAAATGTTTACATTATAAACCCCCTTGCGGTTTTCATTGACGAAAGGGGCCAACCGGCCGCCGGACTGGATTTCGAGAATGCCGCCGTCATACACCTCAAACGCGCCTTTATTGGTTGCGCCGCTGAAGCGGAAATCGCCGCTGATGATACACTTGCCGTGCTGAAGCATCACTTCATCGCTAACGCCGACGTTGGTCAGGAATTCAACCGATTTTGTGCCTATTTTACAGATCTGAAATTTGTGCGAAATCTGGCTGTTGCAGGCTTGGCTTTTCGGCAGGTTTTTCGAGCAGTGACGGTACACCCCTCCTTTGTCGGGGAAACGGGACTCTTCAATGTTGAAATAGGTGTCACGGTCGCCGCGGATAGAAATAAAGTGGATATTTCCGCCGTCTTTAACATCTACGTTGCCCCAGATTTCGAGCTCGTTGCGGTGGCCGCCTTTGAGTTCGGCGCCTTTTTCAATCACCACATGCCGCACCTGATCTTTTCGCCCGCCTTTAACGGTATAATCATTCGAGGATTTCGGGAGCAGAATATCGGTATTTCGATCCGGCGGAGTTTTGGCTGTTTTCCCGTTCTCCTCCCAGTTTTCAGCGTTGTTAATCTCGCCGCTTTCTCCGGGGTTTGCCCAGACCAGCTGACGTCCTTCCGGCCACTCTTCGAGCTTCCACGCCGGTTCTGTTGCCGCAACGGCGGCCAGCCCCGCCAGAATGTGTACTGCAAAAATCGCACTCAGAATTTTCATAGTTCTACCTTATAAATGTGCAAGCCGACTTTCACCCCGGCCCGTGCCTCTTCAAACGAGGAGTTTCAGATATGTCATCTTCCTACGCTATTTTCCGTTTTCGCGGCGAAATTAGGCTCGGAAAGTTCATCCAATTTCCCGATCACACCTGATCAGGTGTGATCTTTTTGGCAAACACGGAACCCGTCCCGCCGAGTTCATTTAATTTCCAAGCACCGAAATCACCGCAGCCAGCCATTCGAGCTTTTTCTTCTGCAACATCGGGCTCGGATGGGCGTTGAGCAGCGGGTGTACGTCCGAGGGCACCGTACAGACCGGTTCGCCCGAAATGCGCCGCAAGCACTGTTCCGCCAGCGGCAGCAGTCCGGCATCCTGCCCCCAGCCCAAAAGTATCGGTGTTTGGGTTTTCCGGCTGAGCGAATGGGCGCATTCGGCGGTGCGTTCCGCGCAGAAGATGCTGTGCGTATGCCCGCCGATAATTCCCGCCAGTTCGGCGGTTTTTTGTAAAAAACTGCCCGATTTCGGATCGCGCAGATCCGGCGTCACCGCCACGCGCATCACCTGATATTGCGTGTTATCCGGCTGCGTCAAAACCAGCTCTTTGCGCATGGAGGCCGAATTCGCCGGGTATTCGATGACGGAATCGACGTGATTGCCGTCTTTCGGGTGCGATGACCCCGGGTTCATCATAATCACAACAACGTCCGGCTGCATTTCGGAAATATCCGGCGGATTTTCCTGCGGAACCGAACGGTCGACAATTTCGAGCACACTGCGGCATTTCGCGCGCTCCCCGCTCATCAAACCCAGTTCATAAAAATGGCCGTAACAGGTAAACCGATTTTTCAACTCCGCCGCATATAAGAAATCCATCCGCCTAAATCCTTTCCGCCGCCCGAATAAAGGGAGTACAAAAACAGAGGCCGATTTTAGGCTTTCGGCACTTCAAATAACAAACTATCTTTTGACGCGATTCACTCGAAAAGGATTTTTCAACATGCACATAGCAATCGATATACTGGCAGCCATCATCCTCCTCTTTTTTCTGCTCGCCGGCTGGCATAAAGGCTTTCTGCTCTCACTGCTCGGCGTGGTTCGCGTAATTCTGGCTTACGGCACCGCCTATTTCGCCGGCCGCTATCTCGGCTTCTGGCTCGGCGAAATCGCCCAACGTCCGCGTATTGTCACCATTCCCACCGTTGCCGGATTAACCTTCGTTTTCGTCACCTTCTTTTTTCACGTCTGGATGAGCAACATCCGCGAAAAACACAAAGACCGCGAAAAGAAAGAGGACTTTAAACTACCGATTCACAGCTGCCTCGGCGGCGCGGTAATTAATACACTGGTCGGCCTCTTTTCACTCATCCTGCTCTTCTGGCTCGCCGACCTTTCACTGGTCGGCCTCGCCGGCCGCTCCATCCCCGGTGCGGAAAAATCCCTGTTCGGCCAATTCGCCCGCCGCACCGTTTATGAAACCATTTATCTGGTCAGCGCCAAAAAGGGCCGCGAATCGCAGGCCGCCGCAACCGCGCGGGTGGTCAGTAATCCGGCCCGGGGAATGGATCACCTCAAAACACTCGTCGGAACCGAATCCTTCCAGCAGCTTTCAAACGACCGCGACTTCGGAAAAGCCCTGCTCAGCGGCGAAGCCGTGCAAATTGAACAGAACGCCTCCTTCCAGCGATTTTTCAACGACCCGATAATCAATAAAGAAATGCGCGAACTCGGGCTGCACGCCGGCAGCGTCGACCAAAAACAGCTGAGCGAAAAACTCGCCAAATTTGCCGACAACGAAAAAATCCAGATGAGCCTTGAAAATCTCAAAGCCAAAGACCTGCTCCGTACCGACCGGATCGGCCTGCTCATCCGCGACCCCGACTTCGACATCATCCTTTCCGAGCTGATGAAGTAAACCCCAGTCGCCCGTATTTCCGCGTTTCAACACCGCCTCTTTTCGCGACGGTTGTATACACAAAAAAACCGCCCCCATCGGGACGGTTGGCAACTTCCAGCCGGACTGGAAACTTAGGCTTTTTTCACGGCGCCGGAGCGGATAGCCTTCGCGGAAACCCAAACACGTTTGACGGTTCCGTCTTCAGTGCGGACTTTCACGCGCTGCAGGTTCGGCTTGAACGTACGCTTGGTGGAGCTGGTTACGTGAAGACCGATACCGCCTTTTTTCTTCGCCAAACCTTTGCGGACAATACGACGTCCCACGATGGTTTTCTTACCTGTAACTGCACATTCTCTAGCCATCTCAAATACCTCGGTAATAGTTCTTTCAAAAATGTTCTGATCAATAAGAGGTTGGGAATCTAAGGATTCCGGCGCGCTTTGCAAGACTAAACCTCTGCTTTTTACACCAACTCGCTGAAAACCGAATTGCACACAAACAGCGCTTCCGGCGTCAGGGCCAGCCGGTTTCCCGAAACAGCGAGCAATCCCTGCTCCGACAGAAAACCGATTGAACCGCCGCAAAGCTCCGGAATTGCAAACCCGGTCACCGCCTGAAATTCTGCGTAACCGGCTCCTTCGGTCATCCGCAGCCACATCACCAGTGTTTCGCGCGCTTTTTCTTCCGCGGACAAAATCTCAATTTCATCAAACGGTTTTCCGCCGGACTCCATCCTTTCGCAATAAACCCGTAAATCCGGCAGGTTACCGAACCGTTTTCCGTTCCAGTGCGAGTGGGCGGAGGGGCCGCAGCCGAAATATTCCCCGCCCTGCCAATAGAGCACATTATGCAGGCATTCCCGCCCCGGTTTCGAAAAATTGGAGATTTCATAGTGGCCATACCCGGCGTTTTCCAAAAAGGCTTTCACCGCATAATAATTATCGGCCTCTTCGTCATCGCCGGGCGGAATAACCTTTCCGGCGTCGCGTTCGGCGGTCAGCGGTGTTCCGGGTTCATAAATGAGGTTGTAATAGGAAATATGCTCCGGCCCCAGTTCGACCGCTTTGCGGGCATCGGCCAAAATCTCTTCCGGCGTCATTCCCGGAATACTCTGAATCAGGTCGATGTTCACATTATCGAAACCGGCGTCGCGCAGCATATAAAATCCTTCCGCCGCTGTTTCCGACGAATGAATCCGGCCCAGCAGCCGGAGGGCGCGATCGTTAAAAGACTGCACCCCGATCGAAACCCGGTTAATTCCGCGCGATTTCATGATAGCCAGTTTTTCCGGGGTCAGTGTTCCGGGATTGGCTTCACTGGTGAATTCGACG
>QKFE01000238.1 GCA_003252225.1 Kiritimatiellales bacterium
AAAAAGCTCAACCTGCCGGCCGGTGTGGATATCACCATTAAAATCTAAGGAAGGAGGAAATCATGAAAGGTTTAATCGGTAAAAAACTGGGCATGACTTCCATCTACACTGAAGATGGTGTTGCTGTTCCGGTAACCGTTATTGAAGCGGGTCCGTGCGTTGTGACCCAGCTCAAAGGCGAAGATAAAGACGGCTATAAAGCGGTGCAGCTCGGCTACGGCGACCAGAAAGAGACCCGTCTGAACAAGCCGGATCTCGGTCAGTTTAAAAAGTCCGGCCTTGCTGCCAAAAAAGTTCTCCGCGAATTTCGCGTTGAAGAAACCGATGTTAACGTCGGCGACGAAGTCACCGCTGCGGCTTTTGAAGGCGTTAATTATGTGGACATCGTTGCAACTGGAAAAGGCCGCGGCTTTCAGGGCGTCGTGAAGCGCCATGGATTCGGCGGCGGACGCGCCTCCCACGGCGGCGCCTGGATACGTCGCCCCGGTTCTGTCGGTATGTGCGAACATCCGGGTCGCGTTTTCAAGGGCAAAAAGATGCCCGGCCAGATGGGCGATAAACGTGTTACCACTCAGAATCTCAAGGTGATTCAGATTCGTCCTGAAGAAAACCTGATTCTGGTTAAAGGATCTGTTCCGGGCGCCAAAGGCGGCATCGTTACGATCAAAGAAGCCCTCAAGAAGAAATAAGCGGGGATTATCATGAGCAAAGTACCTGTAAAAAATATTAAGGGAGACAGCGTCGGTGATTTTGACGTTGCGGATAATCTCCTCGTTCTCGATAGGGGCGACCACGCAGTGCATGAAGCCGTTGTTGCATACAATGCGCACCAGCGCGCGGGCACGGCATCGACCCTCAGCAAAGCTGAAGTAAACGGCAGCGGAAAAAAACCGTGGAAGCAAAAAGGCCTCGGTCGCGCCCGTGCCGGTTACAAGCAGTCCAACGTATGGCGCGGCGGTTATGTTGCGCACGGCCCGAAACCGCGGAACTACAAGAAGAAGGTTTCCAAGAAAGTGGCGAAGCTGGCTTTCGCTCGTGCATTCAGCGCGAAGATCAGTCAGGGCGACGTTACCGTGATTGACGACTTGGCGCTTGCCACTCCGAAAACCAAGGAGTTTTCCGCCGTGCTGAAAAACCTTGGGCTGGATCGCGGCGCGCTCTTCATCGTAGCCGAAACAAATGAAAACCTGCTGTTGGCAACCCGCAACATCCAGTGTGTTGAGCTGGTTGCCGCGAAGCTGGTGAACACCTACCAGATCCTGCGTCACAAAAACGTGATCATTACCAAAGCAGGCATGGAGGCGCTTCTCGAGCGCCTCGGATAAGGAGTCTGAACAATGAAGAATTCAGCTGATATTATTAAACGGGTTTTGTTGACAGAAAAGGGAGCCCTGCTTTCCGAAGCACAGAACAAATATCTGTTCTCGGTTGCCATGGACGCCAACAAGGTAGAAATCAAACGAGCAGTCGAAGAACTCTTCGAAGTCCGTGTTATGGCCGTCAATACGATGCGCCGAAAAGGTAAGATGAGACGCACGCGTACTGCCCGTTCCTTCGGAACAACTGCCGCAACGAAACGCGCGGTTGTTACTGTGCATGAAGATGACAAAGACAAGATGATGCTTGTCTAAGGAGCAAATGGAATGCCTTTAAAACCAAACAAACCGTATACACCGAGCCGCCGGCACATGGTGTTATCGGATTTCGCGGAAATCACGAAAAGCTCCCCGGAGCGTTCGCTGGTTAAAGCGAAAAAAAGCAAAGCCGGACGTAACAGCGCGGGCCGTATTTCCGTGCGTCACCGCGGGGGCGGGCACAAGCGCCGTTACCGTGTGATCGACTTCAAGCGCGACAAGTTCGGCGTTCCCGCCAAAGTTGCCGCGATCGAGTACGATCCCAACCGTTCAGCGCGTATCGCACTGCTGCATTATGCAGACGGTGAAAAACGCTACATCATTGCCCCGGCAGGTCTCGAAGTCGGAACCACCATCATGTCCGGCCCTGACGCTGAGCCTTCACTGGGCAACGCGCTTCCGCTGGGTAAGATTCCGGTCGGTATGGCGGTGCATAATATTGAGCTTATTTCCGGAAAAGGCGGGCAGCTGGTTCGTTCTGCAGGAACATCCGCTCAGTTGATGTCGCGTGAAGCCGAGTGGGCCAACGTGAAGATGCCTTCCGGCGAAATCCGGATGATCCGCACCAACTGTCTGGCTACGATCGGCCGCGTCGGCAACGTTGAGCACAACAACATCGTAATGGGTAAAGCCGGTCGTAAGCGCTGGCTGGGCATCCGCCCGACTGTCCGCGGTGTTGCGATGAACCCGGTTGACCATCCGATGGGCGGCGGTGAAGGCCGTACATCCGGCGGCGGGCATCCGCAGTCCCCGTGGGGTCTGCTTGCGAAGGGTAAGAAAACCCGCAACAAGAAAAAACAGACCTCGCAGTATATTGTTGAACGGAGGAAGAAATAATGGCTCGTTCGCTTAAAAAAGGTCCGTACGTTGATCTGAAACTGGTCAAGAAGGTTCGTAAAATGGAAGAGGGCGGCCGCAAGCAGCCCATCAAAACCTGGGCCCGCAATTCCATGATTGTTCCGGAATTCGTCGGCCACACCTTCAATGTTCACAACGGCAAAGTTTTCGTTCCGGTGTTTGTAACGGAGAATATGGTCGGGCACAAACTGGGTGAGTTTTCACCTACCCGCGCCTTCAAAACTCACGGTATGGCGACGGAAAAATAGTCTGGTGGGATTTTTCAGCCGAAATCGCTGGATTTCGATTGGTAAATCCCTAGACTGTCCGCCCTTTATTCCCCGTGGAAAATTGAGGTTGAAAACACATGGAAGTGTCAGCAACAACTAAATATGTGCGCCTGTCGCCGACCAAAGCCCGTGATCTGGCAAATGAGATCAAGGGGCTGTCGGTTGCCGATGCGCTGCGCATCACAGAATTCAATGCCCGCAAGGCTGCTCTACAGATTGGAAAAACCCTTAAATCAGCGATTGCAAATGCTGAAAATAATGAGGGGCTTCCGGTCGAGAGCCTGTATGTTAAGAACGCCATCGTGGATGGCGGCCCGGTAATGAAACGTTACCGTCCGCGTGCACGTGGCATGGCGAGTCCGATCCAGAAGAAGACCAGCCATATCACCGTCATTTTAACTGATAAAGCATAGTTGAGAGGAGACTGTTTTGGGACAGAAAGTTAATCCTATTGGACTGAGGCTTGCGCTGAACAAAGACTGGCGTTCCCGCTGGTATGCGGAGAAGCGCGACTTCGGCGCCATGCTGAAGGAAGACATTGACATCCGTGAAATCGTCGCTGAACGACTCAAAGATGCTGCAGTGTCGGATATTTATGTTGAGCGTTATGCCAACCGTATTCGCGTGACCATCAAAACCGCGCGCCCCGGCCTGGTTATCGGCCGTAAGGGTGAAGACATCGACAGCCTTCGCGAAGAACTCGCACGGATCACAAAAAAAGAGGTCTATGTTGAGATCGCCGAGGTGAAAAAACCGGATCTGGATGCCACGCTGGTCGCCGCCAATGTTGCGATGCAGCTGGAACGCCGTGTTTCTTACCGCCGTGCGATGAAGCGTGCGCTTCAGCTGGCGATGGACAACGGCGGGCTGGGCATCAAAATCACGGTTGCCGGACGTCTGGGCGGGGCTGAAATTGCCCGTACGGAAAGCTATAAAGAAGGCAAGATTCCGCTGCACACGCTGCGCGCTAATATTGATTACGGCGTGGCTGAGGCAAACACCGTTGCCGGTATTATCGGCATTAAAGTGTGGATCTGCAAAGAGAACGAAAAGTAAGCAGGAGTTTGAACCATGCCTTTAATGCCGAAACGAGTTAAATACAGGAAAGTCCAGCGCGGTTCGCGCCGCGGCCTTGCACAGGCGGGCAATGCGCTGGCCTATGGAGAGTATGGTCTCCAGGCGTTGGAGCGCGGGTGGATCACGAACGTGCAACTTGAAGCATGCCGTGTTGCCGCAAACCGCGCAATGAAACGTAAAGGGAAACTGTGGATTCGCGTTTTCCCCGATAAACCAATTACGAAGAAGCCGTTGGAAGTTCGTATGGGTAAAGGTAAAGGCGGCGTCGACACTTGGGTCGCCGTTGTTAAACCCGGAACCATGCTCTTCGAAATCGACGGGATTCCGGAATCTCTGGCAAAAGAGTGTTTGCGTCTTTCCGCAACCAAACTGCCGATCCGGGCCCGTTTCGTTCAGCGGCATGCTCATGACTAAGGAATAGGGTGGGCCAATGAAAATTAACGAATTAAAAGAAATGACGATGGAAGAGCTGGATGCTCAGCTTGCGGATATCAAAAAAGAGCAGTTCAATCTGAAACTGCAACAGGTGTCCGGCCAGCTGGAAAACCCGGCGCGCATGAAAGAACTGCGTCGCACGGTTGCCCGCATCAAGACCCTCCAGAACGGCAAGAAAGTTGAAGGGTAGAGGTCATGGAAGAGAAAAGACATCTCAGAAAGACCCGTGAAGGTCGTGTGAGCAGCAAAAGCGGCGACAAAACCATTGTGGTTTTGATTGAGCGCCGCCTGCGCCATCCGCTCTATGGCAAGGAAATCCGCGTCTCCAAAAAGGTTCACGCCCATGACGAGGATAACCGTGCAAATGTCGGCGACGTTGTTCGCGTGATGGAAACCCGCCCGATGAGCAAGCTGAAACGCTGGCGTCTGGTGGATGTGATTTCGGAAGCGGCTAAATAAGGGTTAGAGCAATGATTCAGGAACAAACACGTTTGAAAGTTGCGGATAACTCCGGTGCACGTTCTGTGATGTGCATCCGCGTGCTGGGCACAAAGAGCAAAGTCGCCGGCGTCGGCGATATCATCCGCGTATCCGTTAAGGAAGCACTGCCGAACAGTGCGGTGAAGAAGGGCGACCTCTACAAGGCGGTTGTTGTTCGCACCAAAAGCACTATTCGTCGTCCCGACGGCTCCTGCCTTCGTTTCGACAGCAATGCGGCCGTGATTATTGACGATAACAAAAACCCGCGCGGCACCCGTATTTTCGGGCCGGTCGCCCGTGAGCTTCGCGACAAGGACTTCATGAAAGTCGTGTCACTGGCTCCGGAAGTACTGTAAGCGCAGGGCAGGAGTTTTAGCATGAGCAAAGCCAGAATCAAAAAAGGCGACACGGTCACCGTGATCACCGGAGAAGACAAAGGCAAGTCGGGCAAAGTTCTCCAGGTCAGCCCCGAAAGCGGGCGGATCCTTGTTGAAGGAGTTAACTTTGTGAAAAAACACATGCGGAAGAGCGAGGAAAACCCGCAGGGCGGAGTTGTGGAAAAAGAAGCTTCTATCCACATCTCTAACGTGAAGGTTTCCGCATAACCGTTCCAAGCATTGGAACCGTAATTTTGGAGGAAGGGTGCAATGGCCCCAACACTGAAAACTAAATATGAAAAAGCTGTCGTTCCGAAGCTCCTCGAGAGCCAGGGATACAGCAGCAAAATGCAGGTTCCCGCAATCAAGAAGATCGTACTGAACCTCTGTGTGTCGGTGAACTATGACCGCGACACGTTGACCGCGCTGGCCGACGACCTCGGCAAAATCACCGGTCAGAAGGCTGTTATCACAAAAGCCAAGAAGAGCGTATCGAACTTCAAATTGCGTGAAGGAATGCCGATCGGCGCACGCGTCACGCTGCGCGGTGATCGGATGTATGAATTCATGGACCGTCTGGTCAACGTCACGCTCCCGCGTATTCGCGACTTCCGCGGAATCCCGGGGGATTCATTCGACGGGCAGGGCAACTATTCCATGGGTCTTCAGGAACAGACGGTGTTCCCGGAAATCGACCCGGATAAAGTGAAAAAAGCCCACGGAATGGACATCACGTTCGTAACATCAGCCACTAAAGACGACGAGGCCAAAGAGCTGCTGACCCTCATGGGAATGCCGTTCAAAGCGGGCAACGACTAAGGAAGGATTCATATCATGGTTTTATCAGATCCAATCGCAGATATGTTGACCCGTATTCGCAACGCGAACATGGCCGAAAAAACGGAAGTGGCGATGCCGCACTCCAAAATGAAGAGTGAAATCGCGCGCATCCTCAAGGCTGAAGGGTTCATCAAAGATTACATCATGGAAAACGTCGGCGGAAAACCCGCGCTGAAAGTTTTCCTCAAATACACGATTGACCGCGAGCCGGTCATTCAGGGGCTTCGCCGTATCAGCAAGCCGAGCTGCCGCAAGTATGTCAACGCAGAGGAAATTCCGCGCGTACTCGGCGGAATCGGGTTGGCTATTCTGAGCACGTCGTCCGGTGTGATCACCGACGATGAGGCCCGCACAAAAAACATCGGAGGCGAAGTCCTCTGCTACGTTTGGTAGACGGGAGATTTGTTATGTCAAGAGTAGGTAAACAACCCATTTCCATTCCCGACGGAGTCTCCGTCGAAGTCGCCGGCCAGACCGTTACGGTTAAAGGCGCGAAAGGCGAATCCGCATATACAGCACCGGCATGTATCGGCGTACAGACGGAAGACAGCAACGTTGTGGTGTCGCTGGTTGATGCAACCAAGTTCGGCAAAGCCATGTTCGGCACCGTCCGTAGCCTGATCAATAACATGATCGTTGGCGTCAGCAAAGGATACAAGAAAGACCTGATCATTGAAGGCGTCGGTTACAAAGCCGTGCTGCAGGGCGAAACAATTATTCTTTCGCTCGGTTATTCACACGACATCAGCTATAGCATTCCGGACGGAGTCAAAGTTGAAGTGGCCGGCAACGGAACCGCTGTTTCGATCGAAGGCATCGACAAGCAGCTGGTCGGTCAGGTTGCCGCGCGCATCCGCGACTATTCGCCGGTTGAACCGTACAAAGGCAAAGGCGTTCGTTACTCTGGTGAGCAGGTTCGCCGTAAGGAAGGTAAGGCGGTTGCATAATGGCTATTAAATCGAAAAAAGAACTTAGAAAACGTCGCCACTTCCGAGTGCGCAACAAGATTTCGGGCACCAGTGAACGTCCGCGTATGGCGGTCTTTCGCTCCAATAAGCGCCTTGAGGTCCAGTTCATTGATGACTATGCCCGCAAAACCATCGCCGGCGTTTCCATCAATGGAAAGAATGCCGAAGCGGCAAAAGAACTGGGTGAAAAAGCTGCGGAAGCCGCCAAAGCTCAGGGCATCAAAACGGTTGTTTTCGACCGCGGCGGATTTGCATACGGCAGTAACCTGAAAACACTCGCAGACAGCGCCCGCGCAGCGGGTCTTCAATTCTAGGAGTTTCCAAATGGCAGAAGAACGTACAGAACGTACAGAACGTACAGAACGCAGAGGGCGCCGTGACGGAGGCGGCCGCGGTCGCCGCGGCAAACGCAACGAAGACGCACAGGAAGTCCGCGAAAAGCCGGAATTCGAAGAGCGCGTGGTTCACATCAGCCGCAACTCCAAAGTTGTAAAGGGCGGACGCCGTTTCAGCTTTGGTGCGCTGGTTGTTGTGGGCGACGGTAAAGGCCGCGTCGGTTACGGCCTCGGCAAAGCCGCCGAGGTTTCCGAAGCGATCCGCAAAGCCGGGGATACCGCAAAACGCAATATGATGAGTGTTACGATGCGCGGCACAACGCTTCCGCACGATGCGCTCGGCAAATTCAGCGGAGCTCAGGTTTTGATTCGCCCGGCCTCCGAAGGTACCGGTATTATTGCCGGCGGCCCTTGCCGTGCCGTACTCGAGCTTGCAGGTGTGCGCGACGTACTTGCAAAATCGCTCGGTTCCAACAATCACCTCAATGTAACGAAAGCAACCCTGAAAGCATTGTCCAAGCTCCGCTCCAAGCAGGAAGCACTGGCCATTCGGAAAGGGTAGGGGGATTCAATCATGGATTTACATTCATTAAAACCAGCAGCCGGTTCCAAGCAGCGGAAGATCCGCGTCGGTCGAGGCCGCGCATCCGGCAAAGGTAAAACCGCAGGACGCGGTCATAAAGGACAGTATGCGCGCGCAGGCGCTTCTCACAAGCCGCTGTTCGAAGGGGGCCAGATGCCCCTCGTGCGTAAGCTTCCGAAGCGCGGATTCAATAACTATAATCGCAAAGAGATCCTTCCGGTGAATCTCGACGCCCTCAATGTTTTTGAGGACGGAACAGAAGTGACCATCGAACTGCTCAAAGAGCAGGGACTGGTAAACGGACGTTTCGACGGCGTTAAGGTTCTCGGAAACGGAAATGTGGAAAAGAAGCTGACGGTTAAAGTCAACGCCTTCTCCGCCTCGGCGAAAGAAAAGATTGAAGCCGCCGGGGGAACCTGCGAAGTCGTGTAATTAAGACGAAAGGCCACATTGCCATGCTTTCCGCGTTTGTAAATACGTTCAAGATTGCCGAGCTCAGACAGCGTATCCTTTTTACGTTCGGTCTGATCTTCATTTGCCGATTGATTGCCGCCATTCCGCTTCCCGGGGTGGATGCTGCTGCGCTGCGCGATTTTATCGCATCGCAGACCGGGGCAGATGGAGGGCTCGTAGGTATCATGGATCTGTTCAGCGGCGGGGCGCTCCTGCAGTGCTCTATCGGGACACTGGGCATTATGCCGTATATCAGTGCCTCGATTATCATTCAGTTGATGACTGCTGTAATCCCGCATCTTGAAAAGCTTGCGCGGGAAGGCGATGTGGGCCGTCAGAAAATTACACAATACACCCGTTATTTAACCGTAATTATCTGCTCCTTTCAGGCCATTGCGATGGGCGCAGCGCTGCAGGGTGGGGGCTATTTCGGAATTCCGGCAGAGATTGTCCGGATTCCGGGCCTCGGCTTCATTCTGCTCACCATGCTTTCATTGGTAACCGGTTCGCTGTTGCTGATGTGGATCGGTGAGCAGATGACGGACCGCGGTATCGGTAACGGGATTTCGTTAATTATTACGATCAATATTATCAGCAGAATGCCGATGGCCATCAGTACGCTGGTTGACAAGCTGACACCGGTTGACGGCATTGCCGAAATCACCGTATTCCATTTGGCGTTTCTGATTGCGCTGATTTTCTTTGTGATTCTGGGAGTTGTTGCGGTAACGCAGGCTCAGCAGAAAATCCCGGTGCAGTTTGCCAAACGGATGGTCGGGCGCAAAATGATGCAGGGCGGAACATCGCACCTGCCGTTGCGCGTGAACTATTCCGGCGTAATGCCGATCATCTTTGCATCCGCTATTCTTGGTATTTTTCCAATGATCGGCGCTAAGCTTCCGTGGGACGCTGCCAAAGCCTGGGCATCCAGCTTCCCGACTTCAGGCTGGTACATGTTCTGGTTCGGGATCATGATCCTGTTCTTCTCCTATTTCTGGGTGGCGACGCAGTTCAACCCGATTCAGATCGCGGACGACCTGAAACGCCGCGGCGGTTATATCCCGGGCATCCGCCCCGGTCAGCCGACCGCAAAATTCCTTGATGATTCGATGTCGCGCCTGACGCTTGCCGGTGCCGTATTCCTGACGGCGATCGCGGTTATGCCGTACATCATGACCTCCCAATTTGAAATTCCGTGGATTGTCGCCTCCTTTTTCGGCGGAACCAGCCTGCTCATTATTGTGGGCGTGATGCTGGATACAATGCGCCAGATTGAATCGCATCTGCTGATGCGCCACTATGACGGCTTCCTGAAAAAAGGAAAAATGCGCGGGCGCGGGAAATAATGAACGCCGTTGTACTTCTCGGACCGCCGGGTGCAGGGAAAGGCACCGTTGCTGAAGTACTGGTGGATAAAGGCTACCGGCATGTTTCCACCGGCGACCTGCTGCGCGAGCAGATCCGTTTGCAGACTAAACTCGGCCTTGAGGCGAAAAAGCTGATGGATCAGGGTCAGTTTGTGCCGGATGAGGTCGTGGTCGGAATGATCCGCAGTTTGATGGAATCATCCGACATGTCGGCTAAATTTCTTTTCGACGGGTTTCCGCGCACACAGATTCAGGCTGAAAAACTGGACGAACTGCTTCAGTCGTTTAGCGGCAAAATCGATGATGTTGTTTTGCTCGAATGCCCGGATGAAGTGATTGTTGAGCGCCTTTCCGGCCGCCGTACCTGCACGAAATGCGGGGCGGTTTATCACATCAAATATAATCCGGCGGAACGGCGCGACGGCTGCGACATGGACGGGTGCGAGCTGATGCAGCGTCCGGACGATAATGAAGCGACCATCAAAAACCGCCTTCATGTTTATGCGGAGCAAACCGCTCCC
This sequence comes from Kiritimatiellales bacterium, assembly GCA_003252225.1. GTDB lineage: Bacteria > Verrucomicrobiota > Kiritimatiellia > Kiritimatiellales > Pontiellaceae > Pontiella. Next base: position 10,198 of record QKFE01000238.1, read on the forward strand.
CTGATTTCTTACTACACCGAACAGGGCCTGATTCACCCGGTTGATGCAACGATGAGCATCGGCGAGGTACGGAGTGCCGTCCTTGAAAAACTGGGTTGAATAAGGGGGCGCCATGATCAAGATTAAAACGGCTGATGAATTGGCAGCGATGCGCATTGTCGGGAGAAAAACCGCCACGATTCTGCGAAAGGTTGCGGCCAAAGTCGCGCCCGGTGTTACGACTCAGGAACTCGACGAATATGCCGCCGAACTCGCCCGTAAAGAAGAGGGCCGCTGCGCGTTTTACGGGTACCACGGTTTTTCCGGCCATATCTGCTCCTCAATAAATGAAGAGGTGGTTCACGGGGTTCCGGGGCGGCGTGTGATTAAAGACGGCGATATTGTCAGTATTGATTTCGGACTCGTTTACGGCGGGTTTGTCGGGGATACCGCCACAACCGTTGCTGTCGGCGAAATCAACCCCGAATGGCAGCGTTTGCTGGATGTCACGCAGGAATGTCTGAAAGCATCCATTGAAAAAGCAGTTGAAGGCAACCGACTGGGCGATATTTCAAACGCCTGTCAGCTGGTTGCGGAATCGGCCGGGTTTTCCGTGGTGCGCGATTTTGTGGGCCACGGCATCGGGCGGGAAATGCACGAAGATCCGCAGATCCCGAATTACGGCCCCGCCGGGCGCGGCCCCGTGCTGAAAGCCGGGATGACCTTTGCCCTCGAACCGATGATTAATTTGGGCGTCCATCAGACGCAAACGCTGAACGATGGATGGACCGTTGTGACGAAAGACCGGCAGCCTTCGGCTCATTTTGAGCACACGGTTGCCGTGGGTAAAAAGCAGGCAGAAATATTGACCATTCCTGAGTCGGATGGCTAATGGAGAAAAAAGAGACAATTTTACTAGACGCCGTGTTGCTGTCCGTGATAGACAAACACGCTTTTGACGCAAAACTCAGTAACGGACATCAATTTGTCGCGTTCATTGGGCGCGACGATCAAGGCGGTGTTCGGCCGCAAGTCGGTGCAATTGTGAGAGTTGAGATGTCGCCCTTCGATATGAGCAAAGGGCGTCTGGTGATAGACCAGGAGCAATAAAATGAAAGTACGAGCTTCAGTAAAAAGAATGTGTGAACAGTGCAAGGTGATCCGCCGTAAAGGTGTGGTCCGCATCATTTGTACGAACCCGCGCCACAAGCAGCGCCAAGGATAAGAAATTAGGAGTTTAATCAATGCCACGTGTACTCGGTATAGACATCCCCGGTAGAAAGAAGCTGGAATATTCGCTTCGCTATATTTACGGCATCGGCCCGACCCTCGCGAAAGAAGTCTGCGCGAAGGCTCAACTGGATCCGTCCATGAAAGCGGACAATATGCAGGACGAAGACATCCAGCGACTGGTTGCTGTTCTGCAGAATGAGTACCGCATCGAAGGTGACCTGCGCCGCGAAGTTTCGGCAAACATCCGCCGTCTGATTTCGATCGGTTCCTATCGTGGTCGCCGCCATCGCGCCGGTCTTCCGGTTCGTGGTCAGCGCACCAAAACCAATGCACGTACCCGTAAGGGCGCGAAGCGTACGGTTGGTGTAATTCGTGGTAAGGAAGCCCGCTCCGCCGCTAAAGCCGCAATGAAATAAGGATTATTCCCATGGCAGAAGAAAATGTTGAAGTAAAAGAAGAAGTTGTTGCGGCGCCTGCGGCGGAAAAAACGCCCGCTGCTGCACCTGCAGAAGCCAAACAGGAAGAGAAAAAATCTCGTCTTCCGACTGCTGCTGATCTGTTGGCCGATGAAAAGATTGAGCCGATCAAACGCAAGAAAGGTTCCAAGAACGTTCCGTTCGGAATCGCTTTCGTTAAAACCACGTTTAATAACACGATTGTGTCGATCACCGACATGCGCGGTAACGTGATTTCCTGGTCCAGCGCCGGTCGCTGTAGTTTCAAAGGTTCTCGTAAAAGCACAGCTTTTGCCGCAACAACCGTTGCGCAGGACGCCGCCCGTACCGCAATCAGCCACGGCATGACCGAGGTTGAAGTCCGCGTTCAGGGGCCGGGCGCTGGCCGTGAATCTGCTGTCCGCGCCATTCAGTCTGCGGGCCTTCAGGTTACTGCAATTAAAGACTGCACGGCAATTCCGCACAACGGATGCCGCCCGCCGAAGCGTCGTCGCGTTTAATTTGGATTTTCGTAAACAGTAATTAACACCATACGAGCCGGTTAATGCCCGGTTCTGGGAGAATAATACTATGGCACAAAGACTCGGTCGTTTTGAAATGCCGAAGCAGGTCGTTAAGGACGAAGCTGCTTCGACTGAAAATTACGGTAAGTTCTACGCTGAACCTTTCGAAGGCGGCTATGGGCGTACAATGGGGAACTCCCTGCGTCGCGTACTTCTTTCTTCATTGGAAGGCGCTGCGGTTTCTTCGGTTAAAATCAAAGGTGCTCCGCACGAATTCTGTAGCCTTGAAGGCGTTGTTGAAGATGTGACCGACATCATTCTCAATATCAAACAGCTCCTTTTCAAAAGCTATGCCCGCGATCCGCAGATGGTGAAAATCAAGGTTGAAGGTCCGGGTGAAGTCACTGCCGGCGACATTGTCGCTCCGGATTCCATTCAGGTGCTCAATCCTGATTTTGTGATCTGCACGCTGGCTGAAGGCGGTATTTTCGAAGCCGAAATGGAAGTCCGTATCGGACGCGGTTACTGCCCGGCTGAACTGAACAAAAAAGAGAATCAGGAAATCGGCATTATTCCGATCGACTGCCTCTTCTCCCCGGTTCGCCGCGTGAAATATGAAACCACGAACACCCGTGTCGGCCGCCGTACGGACTATGACAAACTCATCATCGAAATCTGGACCGACGGTCGCGTCAGCCCGGACGATGCGCTGACGATGTCTGCTGCAATTCTGCGCCATCACCTCGATGTGTTCGTGAGCTACGACAAGGATCTGATCGAGTTCGAAGAGAGCGAAAAGCAGATCGACCTCGAAAAGGAAGAGCTGCGGAAGAAGCTGAATATCAGCGTCAACGAAATCGAGCTCAGTGTGCGTGCCGCGAACTGTCTGAACAACGCGAACATCACCACGGTCGGTGAGCTGGCGCAGAAGACGGAAGCCGAAATGCTGAAATACCGTAACTTCGGCAAAAAATCACTCAATGAAATTAAGGCGAAGATTCAGGAAATGGGTCTGTCGCTCGGAATGACGTTCGATACCGATCTGCTCAAAGGATCGTCCTTCGACGACTAGTTTTAAATCTGAGGTTGGAATAATGAGACATCGTAAAAAAACTGTAAAACTGGGCCGCTCCAGCGCGCACCGTAACGAACTGCTCGCGAACCAGGTTTGCGCCCTCATCGAAAATAAGCGCATCAAAACCACGCTGCCGAAAGCCAAGGCGACCCGCTCGCTGGCTGAAAAAATGGTGACGCTGGGTAAAAAAGGTACGTTGGCCGCACGCCGTCAGGCGATCTCGACCCTGAAACAGGAAGACAAAGTCAAAGCACTTTTTGAAACGGTTGCTCCGGGCTTTGAAGGCCGCAGCGGCGGATATACCCGTATCATTAAATTGGGTCGCCGTATGTCCGACAGCTCCGAAATGGTTTTGCTCGAATGGGTGGAAGCCGGTGTTTCTGCTGCCGCGCCCGCCGCAGTTACAGCTGCTCCTGCTGCTGAAGACGAAGCGGTTGCTGAAGAAGAGGCCGTTGCGGAAGAAGCTGCCGAGGAAGTTGCTGAAGTCGAAGAGACTGAGGAAGAAGAGAAATCCGAATAGTTCCTCTTTCCATGTTTTGTGAAAACCCCGTTGCTGTTTTAGTTGCGGGGTTTTTTCGTTTTCCCGGTTTAATAAATTGCCGGTTATGCGATCAAAGCAGTGAATTTTTACGAATCGGACGGGGCGGGAAAGAGCAAACGGGGCAGTTTCTCGATGTTTTGGGTTGCGCAAAATCGGCGAGGTGGTAGGTTTTGGGGGATTTTTGCAAAATTGGGGATGCTTAAACATTAACCGACAGGAAAACAGGCCAATGGGCAGAAGTATTTTTATTCAGCAAATCATTGATGCTGCTAAAGTTAAAAAACGTAACATCGTGCTGCCGGAAGGCAGCGATGAGCGTGTGCTTGAAGCCGCACACATCATTAATAATGAAGGCATCGCCAATATTGTACTGTTAGGAGACGATCAGAAAATTGCCGATGCCTTTTCTGCGAAAGGGTGGAGTCTCGACGGGATCAAAGTGATCAACCCGGAAACCTCCGACAAGCTGCAGGAATATGCCGATCTTTTTTATGAGATGCGCAAGTCGAAAGGCATTACACCCGAGCAGGCGCTGGATACGGTGAAAACGGTGCCCTATTTCGGAACGATGATTATGCAGGCCGGCGATGCCGACGGCATGGTTTCCGGTGCAGCCCACTCGACGGCGGATACGGTGCGGCCCGCATTGCAGGTGATTAAATCGGCGAAGAAGGGCGCGACGGTTTCGAGCTTCTTTATTATGGATGTAGATAATAAGACCTACATTTTCTCCGACTGTGCATTAGTGGTTGATCCGACCGCGGAACAGCTGGCTGATATTGCCGTCGATAGTGCGATTTCGGCTATGGCCTATAATATTCCGCCGAAAGTCGCGCTGCTTTCATTCTCCTCCTATGGTTCCGGCGGAAAATGCCCGATGGTTGAAAAGGTTCAGCAGGCCGTTGCGCTGGCAAAGGCAAAGGTTGCTGAGGAGCATCCGGATAAGGGCATTGTGATCGACGGCGAGCTGCAGACGGACTCTGCCATTGTGCCGGATGTTGCTGCGAAAAAGGCCCCCGAAAGCCCGCTGGGCGGCGAAGCGCGCGTTCTGATTTTCCCGGATTTGAATGCGGCGAATATCGGGTACAAACTGGTTCAGCGCATGGCCGGAGCCGGGGCATACGGACCGGTGCTGCAGGGGTTGAATAAACCGGTAAACGATCTATCCCGCGGGTGCTATGTTGAAGACATTGTCGGCACCGTCGCTCTCACTGCGTTGCAGGCTGAAAAATAAATTTTAGGAAATCCTTTCAATGAAAATTCTCGTACTCAATTCCGGGTCATCCTCCATCAAATTCAAGCTCTACGAAGTGAACCAGGAAACCGGTTATTTCTCCGCCCTTTGTGAAGGGCAGGCCGACCGCATCGGAATCGCCGGTTCAACCATCACCCGGCAATGCAAGGGCTGTTGCGATAAAGATAAGCAGTTTATCGACCTGAAAGATCACAAAGCCGCGATTGACGAAATCCTTAAGCTGCTCGTTGAAAGCGAAAAGGGTGTGCTTTCCAGCCTCGATGAACTCAGCGGCGTTGGACATCGTGTTGTTCACGGCGGTGAAGATTTTACGGGTTCTGTTTTGATCGACCGCGATGTGGTGAAAGCCATTGAGCGTAATTCGATGCTGGCGCCGTTGCATAATCCGCCAAACCTGATGGGGATTAAAGCCATGTCTGCTTTACTGCCCGATGTTCGGCAGGTTGCCGTGTTTGATACGGCCATCCATCAGAGCATGCCGAAAAAGGCGTATATGTATGCACTGCCGCGCGCGCAGTATAAGGAATACAAAATCCGCAAATACGGGTTCCACGGAACATCGCACGGATATGTGGCGCAAAAGGCCGCGGAAGTTCTGGGCAAACCGCTGGAAGATCTGAAACTGATCACCTGCCACCTCGGTAACGGCGGATCGCTGGCTGCGTTTATGGGTGGAAAATCAGTCGATACAACGATGGGTTTTACTCCGCTTGACGGCATTATTATGGGAACCCGCTCCGGTTCGGTCGATCCCTATATTCCGCTCCATATTATGGAGTCGCAGGAGCTCACACCGGCGCAGGTCAGCACGATGATGAACAAGCAGGGCGGTCTGTTGGCGATTTCCGGAAAATCCGATATGCGCGACAACGTGCAGGCCGCGGCCGAAGGCGATAAAGACTGCCAGCTGGCCATCGAAATGTTCTGTTACAGCATCCAGAAATTCATCGGGTCATACATCGCCGCAATGAACGGTGTCGACGGTATTATTTTCACCGCCGGCGTCGGCGAAAACAACCCGATGCTGCGCGCTAAGATTTTGGAGAATTTTTCCTTTATCGGGCTTGAAGTGGATACGGCGAAGAACGACGCAAACGAAACGGTCATTACCACCGAAAACTCCAAAGTCGTCGGTCTTAAAATTCACACCAATGAAGAGCTCGTCATCGCACTCGATACGTTCAATCTGATTAAGTGATTCGTGATTCGTGATTCGTGATTCGTGATTCGTGATTCGTGATTCGCGATGAAAGGGCGGCTGAGGCCGCCCTTTTTGTTTTTCCGAAAGTTTCCATTCCGTGGGAAACTGTGTTTACCTGTGGCTCAAGTTTTGGAGAGAGAAATGTCAGAAACTGAAGTGGAAAAATCAAAAGGCTATGTTTGGTTCGACGCCGAATTTACGTCGCTGGATTTGGATCGTGCCCGCTTGCTGCAGGTTGCTGTGATCATTACGGATACCGATTTAAATCGCCTGCATTCGGAAGAAGATGATTTGAACCTGTGCATTCGGCTCGAAGAGGGTGAAACGGTCAGTCCGTGGGTGGAGGAAAATCTTTCGGGGCTCGTTTCAAAATGCCGTTCTGAGGACGCGGTTTCTGTCGGTGAAGCGGATCGTCGGATTGCGGCTTTAATTGACCGCTGTTGCGGGGCGGCGGGCGAGTCGATTTCGGAACGGCCGGTTCTGGCGGGAAACAGTGTGCATAATGATTGGTTTCTGATGCGGAAGTTTCTGCCGGAGTTTTCCACGCGCCTGCATTATCGCCTGCTCGATGTTTCCTCTCTCAAAATCCAGTGGCAGGATTGGAAAGGCGGCGACGCGTTCGATAAGGAAAACGTCGCCCTTTTGAATCAGTATTTTCCCGGCGGAACGATTGATGCCGCCAATGCGCACGATGCCCTTTTTGATATTAAAGCGTCCATTGCCGAGCTGGCCTTTTATCGGGCGAATTTCACTGGCGGCTGAGTCGGCTGTCCCAGTCGTAAGCGCGCGCGGTGACGGTGTCTTCCATTTGTTGGATGCGGCGGTCGAGGTTTTTAAATTTTTCGTAGATGTGGTGAATGGTGTATTTCGGGACGCTCACATACGCGTCGTAAAATTCGCTTTCACTTTCGCTTTCAAAGGGGCGAACCGGGGCCGGCTTCATGATGGCCGCCGCAATGAAGTAAATGATTACGGCCGGCCAGATTCCGGTTGCAAATAGAATCACTAAGGCGATCAGCCGGATCCAGAAGGGGGAGGTGGAGAAGTGCTCCGCTATGCCGCTGCACACGCCGGCAATTTTTCCATCACGTGATCGATAGGGGCCGTTTCTATGGCTTGAGTTTTTCATGATAAATCATCTTTCCTTTTTGCGTCGTACATTATGGTTTCGAGGTCTTCGATCCGTTTTTCCTGTCGTTCGAGGCTGTTGTAAATTTCCTGAATCATTCGGGTCTCTTCCGGATCCCGTTCTTTGGGTTTGTCCTTTTTTAGGATGGTGATGATCGTTCCGCAGATGATGGCGACGATCGGGATCGAAAAGGGACCCATTGCCACGAACATTCTGGATATTTCATTAATGATGCCCACGGTGCGCACTCCTATTTTTTATGTTCATAGAGAATGGCCTCAAGCGACTCGATGCGCTGCTCCATTTTTTCAAGTCCGCGGTAGATTTCCTGAATCATCTTGGCATCTTCGGGGTTTTGGCTCCCCTTTTTGCCCTTCATGCTGGTAAAGCAGATGATGGCAACAATCATGACGGGTGTGCCGAAGACGGCTAAGATGGCGACGATCGCTATTACGGTGTCTTGCATTGAACTTTATCTCCTTCCCCTTGGGAACCCTTATTTAATCAGTGCGGTCGTCATCACCGTATTGCGAGCCTTTGAGGCTGGCCAGTTCTTTTTCGATCTCTTCATCGGTTGCGAGCTGCGCAAATTCCTCTTCGAGTGTCGGCTTGGTTTTCGGGTTGATCAGATCAGCTTCCGCCTCCATCTGGTCGATCCGGCTTTCGAGTTTATCAAAGCGGTCGAACGAGTCAGAGCCGTTATATTTACGGATACCCTGCTGGGCCCGTTTTTTGCCGTTTGCGTGTTTGTGCCGTTCAATCAGTGACCGTTTCTTTTCGCGCGCGCCGTTAAGTTTGTTTTCCAGTTCGGCGATGTCGTTTTTATACTGCTCAATCAGCTCGCTCAGTCCGTTCATTTCGTTTTCGAGAGTTTCAACCTGTTCGTTAAAGCGGCGTTTTTCGAGCAGGGCTTCACGGGCCAGATCATCGCGTCCTTTTTCGACGGCCAGTGCCGCACGGTCGGTCCAGGTTTTGATCAGTGCAGCCACTTCATCTTTGCGGCGCTCGATCCGCTTGCAATTCGCAATTACGCCGGCGCAGGACGATTTCAGTTCAATTAACGTGTCTTCCATTTCCCGGATCATCATTTTGATCATTTTTTCCGGGTCTTCGGCTTTATCCAGCATGGCGCCGATATTTGAGTTCACAATATCTCTGAATCTGGTGAATATGCCCATTTTGTTCCTCCGTTGGTTGGTTTTCTGCCCTAATAACAAAAAGTATGCCATTACAATATTTCTGTATAACTGCAATCGATAGAGGGAATAATGAAAGTTGACGCAAAATAGGGCGGTGTTGTATAAAGCCTAAAGTTGGTTAAAAAGGCTAAAATATGGTTGAGAATATATTTCCAGTGGGCGAAGCGTTAGGGCAGTCGGAAGCCTTTCTCGATTTTCAAGATCGGCTGGCAAAAGTCGCGCCGGTCGATCGACCGGTATTGCTGATCGGCGAGCGGGGAACCGGAAAAGAACTGGCGGCGAGTCGGTTGCACTATCTTTCAAAACGCTGGGACGGCCCGTTCGTGACGTTAAATTGTTCGACCCTCTCCGCGTCGCTGATTGAAGCGGAGCTTTTCGGTCACGAAAAAGGGGCGTTCACCGGGGCTGAAAAACAGCGGGCCGGCCGGTTTGAGGCCGCCGATGGCGGTACATTATTTCTCGATGAAATCGGCACCATCCCCGTTTCGGTGCAGGAAAAAATTCTGCGGGTGGTTGAATACGGCTCATTTGAACGGGTTGGAGGCTCCGATCCCGTCGAAGTCGATGTCCGGATTGTCGGAGCAACGAATGCCGATCTTTCCGATATGGCTGACCGGAATGAATTCAAGCGCGACCTGCTCGACCGTCTTTCATTTGAGGTGCTTTTTCTTCCGCCGCTGCGGTGCCGTAAAGAGGACATTATGCTGCTGGCCGAACACTTCGCCGCGCGAATGGCCTTTGAACTCGGTTACGATTCCATTCCCGGTTTCTCGAAAAAAGCCGTTGCCGACCTCGAACGCTATCCGTGGAAAGGGAATGTCCGCGAACTGAAAAATGTCGTCGAGCGCGCCGTCTATCAATCCGACGAAAACCCCATTGATCAAATCACATTCAACCCCTTTGTTTCACCCTATCCCTTCGAAGCGCTTTCCGCTGAGCCGAAACCTGCGCCGGAAAAAGAGTCCGATGTTTCGGTAAAAATAGCCGAACCTGCGGACTTAAACCTTCCCTTCAAAGAATCGATCCAGCGACACGAAATCAGGCTGCTTCAATCCGCTCTTGAACGCGCCAAATTCAACCAGCGCAATGCCGCCGTGCTCCTCGGCCTCACCTACGACCAATTCCGCGGCCTGCTGAAAAAGCACAAAAATCGGGCATAATACGGCGGCGACAGATTCCGGGGAACGGTCAGTTTTGATAGAGCACCCTCCAGAAATGGTGGAAATTGGGCGCTAATATTCCTTGTTGATTTGGAGCCGGAGGTTCCATCCTTGGCCGCGTTTTTCCGGAGGAGCACAGTTTATGGATTTTATTAAGGGAATTTGTCATTTCGGGCTTTCGGTCGCGGATCTGGAGGAATCGATTGCGTTCTATTCGGAGGTGCTGGGGCTGGAAATGAGCGAACGGCGGGAAAAGGATGCATTTTTCAGGGTGGGTCAAAGCGATGTTTTTGCACTGATTCAGTATCCGGGCGACAGGGCGCGGTTTGATGCGGAGATGAGGCCGAAAAACCGGGGGAAGGCGTTTACCCATTTCGGGCTGGCGGCGGAATCGATTGAGGCTGTTTTTGCGTTTGAAGCCTATTTGCGGGAGCGCGGCGTGGAAATTGTGAAGGCGGCATATGAGCGGTGGGACGGTGCGAGCCTCTATTTTCTGGATCCGAACGGGTACACGCTGGAGTTTATCTGTTTCTGCCCGTAATTGGTGCCGGTTCAGTGACCGCGGGAATGGGCGCGGCGCGCGGTGCCGGTGCGCGAGATCTGTTTGATGCGGTTGCGGCAGCATTCGTGGTGAATCTGTAAAATGGCATCGATGGTGGTGCGCGGAAGTTCGTTGATGGTCTGATTCATCTGCGCGGATGGAAGATGGCGGAGCGTATTCAGGGGGCAGTCGCCGTCGGCGCAGCCGAGCGGGCATTGCAGGGACAGTCCCCGTATCCATGTTTTGTTGTAGTGCGTATCCAGCTTCATGCGTTTTTTCTCCCTCTTGCACGAACGGAATACAGTATTGGGGGGTTATGGTTCTGCAAACAAGTTTGTTGTTAATTATTTTCAAGAAAAAATTTACTTGAAAATATATTTTCCGGGGTAGGGCGCAATCGTGTCTGAATTGCAGGAGGAATGGCTCGGACGAAGCCTCGCCCTCCATCCGCTAATCCTGAAGACGGAGATAAATTCGCAAATTTCACTGATTTGCGCAGATTACCCATGCTTCATGCAAATGAGTTCACTCACCCGGCAGATTAACCGCTGTTTTTGTGCAACCTATTGAAAATCGATGTACATCTGCGGAATCTGAGGATGCGTTTCCGGGATTTAGTCCCTCTCCATTCAAATCCTATCATGTGTGTAACGGATTTTTTTTACAGAAGAGCGCAAAGTCCGCAAAGAATGGAGCTTAGCGAACTTCTGTTAAATTTGGTTCCGGCTCTGCCGGTTTGGGTTAATGGTTTATCGCATTGGTTCGGTGCCGGATTCGAGGAGGTTTTCGATGGTTTGGAGGATTTCGGGGAGATCGGCGGGGGTGACTTCGGAGTACCAGATTTTCTGGGGGTAAATGATGAGGTTGGGGCCGGCGTCGCAGAGTCCGAGGCAGCCGGAGTCGGAGATGCGTACACGGGGTTTCCAGCCGCGTTTGCTGATTTCTTCTTTGAGGAGGGTTTTTAGTTGGGGGTTGGTGGAATCGCCGCAGGATTTGCGTTCGCCGTTGCGGGATTTGGTGCAGATGAAGAGGTGGCATTGATAGGGGGCTGTTTGCTGTTTCATGTTTGCTCCGGCTGTTAAATGTATGGTAATGGTTATCGGAATTTCTGGAAATTGAAAGCGGTTTTTACCTGACGGAAAATTAACGTCAATGAGCTTAACGCGGCGAAGCCGCAACAAAATTTGAACCACTAATTAACACGAATGAACACTAATTTTTTAACAGGGGAGCGCAAAGGTAGCGAAGTTGTAACATCCATTCTTAGCGTGCTTTGCGATCTTGTGTTTAAAAAACGTGCACAGAAAAGAAGTTGGCGGGTGGTCGTTCGGAAGCGAGTTCAGATAGCGTGAATTATCGCAGAGGGAAAAGACCCTTGAAAAGTACGGCGGTTTCTTTTGGGGCGGAGGTTGACGAAAGAGGTTGGCGGGGGTAGATTTTCGGCAAGCAGCACGAAGGGGAGTGCGGGGGAACTGTTTAAGGAATCTGCATGTTCGGTGTGAGCGGTAAAGTTGAGGTGATTGAGGGGTCAGCCCCGCCGGCGGGAGTGGCTGCGTTGCTGTTTTGTGTTATCGATAATCGCGGGCGGGTTTGCCATCAATTTGCGGCGCGGGCCGATTCGACCGATCTGCCGGATTCTTTCTGTTTTCTGGATGAGCCGGAAAAGGCGTCGGAACATCTTTTTTTGAAGGAGGCGATGGGGACGCAAAAGCCGGTTTCGGTTTCGCTTTCGTATGAAAAGGGCCTTCGTAAGTTCATCTATATTCTGCCGTATGAGTGGAAGCGCGGAAAGTGGCGCTATGCCTGTATTGAGGTGCTGAAGGAGAGCCGCCAATCGGATGCGAATTACCAGCCGGATCAGTGTGTTTTGGCGGAGGAGCGCGGCTGTTTCCTGCTGGCGGATGACCGGAATATGATTCGGGCGTGCAGCGCACAGGTGCCGGTTTCGTTCGGATATTCGTACAGCAATTTATACGGGATGCATCTGGGGGATCTTTTGAGTGATGCGGATTTGGTGCGGGTGCTTTCGGGTTCGCCGGATTCGTGCGAGCCGGTTTCAAAGTGTATTTTCCGCAGCCTGAACGGTTCGCGGCTCGAGGTGGATATAAAAGCGTTTTCGGCGCCGGATAACTGTACGCTTTATTCGGTCTGCGACGCGTCTCCGCAGGAATTCAGGGAGGAGATTTCGCAGGTGAGTATGCGCGAGCGGCGGCGGATCGGGCAGGATTTGCACGATTCAATCGGCCAGCTTTTGACGGGAATCAGCCTGCTGAGCCGATCGCTGGCGAATGACCTGCAGCGGGCGGGGAATAAAGGGTGCGAAGATGCGGCGCAGATTTCGGAACTGGCGGACGATGCGAGCAATCAGATCCGGCAGATTTCGCGCAGGCTGATGCCGTCGGAAATCGTACAGCGGGGGCTGTTTGATTCGCTCCGGAATCTGGCGAAAGTGACAACGAACAGCTGCGCAATCCGGTGCAATGCGCGGATTGACGACTCGGTGGTTTTTGCAGACGGAGCGGTGGAAACGCATATTTACCGCATTGCGCAGGAGGCGGTGAACAATGCCGTCCGGCATTCGAATGCGACACGGCTGGATATTATTGTCCGGCAGCAGAACGGCCTCCCGGTGCTGGAAATCAGCGATAACGGCAAATGGAAAGAGATGGGCGGGACGCTGGGCGGAATCGGGATGAAAACAATGAAATACCGCGCGTCGGTGATTGGCGGAACGTTGAAAGTGGAGGTCGGCGAACTCGGCGGTACGCGGGTAATCTGCCGGCTCGAAGCGGACGAACTTTTGATGAAGGCATAAAATTATGGCAGTGAACGGCAGAAAAAAACGGGTTTATTTGGTGGATGACCACCCGATTGTCCGGCAGGGGCTGATTAAGCTGATCGAACAGGAGGAGGGACTCGAAGTCTGCGGCGAAGCCGGCTGCGTGAAAGAGGCGCTGACCGAAATACAGCAGGCCGATCCGGACGTGATTCTGGTCGATATTTCGCTGGAAGGTTCCAATGGGCTGGAACTGATTAAAACCATTGATGATCTGGGCCTGAAAATCCCGACACTGGTGCTTTCGATGCACGATGAATCGCTTTATGCCGAACACGCCCTGCGCGTCGGCGCGAGCGGGTATGTGATGAAACAGGCGGCATCAAGCACCCTGATTCAGGCGATTGAAAAGGTGCTCGACGGCGAAATCTACGTCAGCAAAACCATGTCGTCGCAAATGCTGAAAATGGCCTTCCGCAGCGGCGGGGACGAACTCCGTACCGGAACCGAAACCCTCAGCCTGCGCGAACTCGAAGTATTCGAACTGGTCGGGCGCGGAAACTCGACCCGAGAAATCGCCGACCAGCTCCACCTCAGCGTCAAAACCATCGAAACCTACCGTGCGCACATTAAGGACAAGCTCCAGCTGCGCAGCGCCACCGAACTGATGCAGCGCGCCATCCACTGGGTGGAAAACGAGCAGCACCGCTATTCGAGCAACTCGTAAGCGCGGAACAGGGGGGTGAAATACCGCCCGATTTGAAGGGGAAAATACCGCCCGATTTAAAGGGGAAAATACCGCCCGATTTAGGGGGAGGGGGGCGCGGGGGGAACCAAACAACCCGCCATCCCACCGGAAAATACACGCAATCTGTAATCTTTTTACCGATTATCTGCCGTGGCAAACACCAGCACCTAATTCCCGCTGTATAATCCGTGTATGATTTTCGGCTAAGTAGGGGAAACCCCTATGCCCCCGTTCAGGGCTCCCTGACTTAAGTATGCGGGTTTTGGTTCATATTTCTTTCAGCCGCGCCCCGTCTTGTCGGTTTTCCGAAATGGAGGGAGTCTAGGGGTGTACAGGGAGCCAATGTCATGAGTGCGATTCAGATTCAGCTTAAAACGGGAGGCAGCCGAATCGGGCTGCTTTTTTACAGGTGAAGCCGGTTCCGGGCAGACGGTAAAACAGGAGTAGGGTCATGAAGAGTGAATATCAACGCATAATTACGAAGTGCATACTGAGTTTGTTGGTGCTGTTTGCCGTCGGTGCGGCCTATGCCCAGCAACCCGCGAACGAAGCGGCGGAAAGCGAGATGGTTGACCCCGGATCAGAGGTTGATTCATCGGACTATGTCACCATCAACGTGAAAGATGCCAATATCGCCGAGGTGCTGAAGGCCTATTCGCTACAGACCGGTCAGAGCATTGTGGTGGGGCCGGATGTGGTCTGCGACAATGTGAATGTGCGGCTGAACAATATCCCGTGGGAAGATGCGCTCGACGTCATCCTTAAACCGTACGGCTTCGGCTATCAGGTGATCGGCGACACGATTGTGATCAGCAAGCTGGAAAATATTGTTACGGTTGAAGGGATCGAGCCGCTCGCCTCCGAAGTGTTTGCGCTCCGTTTTCTCGATGCGTACGATGTGAAGGATATTGTTGAGGCGCAGCTCACCGGCCGCGGCCGTTTCACCATCCTTTCAACCCGAAGCCTGCCGGGATGGCAATTCGGCGGATCGGCCGGCGGTGCAAGCGGCGCGGCGGTTGAGGCGGGAATCCGTGCCCGCAAGAAAAAGGAAGATATTCAGAAAAGCAAACTGTTTGTGGTCACCGATGTGCCTGCCACGATTACTAAAATCGCCAAGATTATTGAAAAAATGGACACGCTTCCGGCGCAGGTTCTGATTGAGGCGAAATTTCTGGAAATCTCCACCGACGGACTTTCGGATATCGGACTGGACTACATTACGGCGATGGAAAATGTGCAGCAGCTCGGTACTGCTGCAACCTCTCCCGATGCGGTGGCACTTGAAAGCAGTCCGCTTAAAGTGCTGAATATGTCGGCGGGTTATCCGAACCCGCTCAACACCGGCGCGTCCGGCGGCTATTCGCAGAACAGCGGCATCCGGCTTTCGCACAGTGTGCTTGATGACTGGGGGGCGGATATGCTCTTTGCCTTCATTCAGCAGGACGGCGATGCCAATGTGCTTTCCGCGCCGCGGGTGCTTACGCTGAACAATCAGGAAGCCGCTATTCTGGTGGGTGAAAAATTCCCGATTATTGAGTCGCAGAATAACTCGGGAAGCGGAAGTTCGATCACCTCCACCCGGCTCGACTATTATGAAAACATCGGCATTCAGCTTAATGTGATTCCGCAGGTCTGCGCCGATGATTATATCAACATGATCGTGCATCCGGCGGTGAGCGAAATCGCCGGGTTTGAATCCGGGGTGGTGACGGCAGGAAGCGGAACCCAGTCCGGAACCCAGTATCCGCGCCTTAAAATCCGCGAAGCCGAAACCCAGATTATGATTAAAGGCGATAAAACGGCGGTGATCGGCGGACTACAGACCGAGCGCGATAAAGAGATCATCAAAAAGGTTCCGCTGCTCGGCGATATTCCGTTCCTCGGCCGACTCTTCCGCCGCGAAACACTGACAAAAGAAAAGATCGACCTGCTCATCTTCATCAAAGCATCGGTGGTGGATAACGACGAATATGCGGAAGAGTCGAAAGTCAGAGAATCCCGGCACGAAGACAGAATGAAACTGGATCTGATTGAAGAAAGAAAAGAACCCGGTGCTGAAAATCCGGACGTTGACTTGGGTGCCGTGAATAAAGAGATGCTCGAACTGGTGGGCGATCCGAATGCCGACACGAAAAAAAGCACCGGTACGGAAAAAGCGAAAAAATAACACAGGAACTGTAAGGCATGATTACCGACCAACTCAGCGAAATGATGATCCGGAGCGGCCGTGTGGGCACACGCGAACTGGAAAAGGCGCTGGCCATTCAGGAATCTTCCGGGCGCATTTTAACGGATATCCTGATCGAAGAGCGGCTGGCTTCGCCGGAGGATATTGCGCTGACGTTTTCGGAGCTGCTGAATATCCCGTTTCTTGAACTCGGCGAAGATTTTCACCTCAAACGCGATGAATACGACATGATCCCGGAATCGGTCGCCCGGCGATACTGCCTCATTCCTCTTATGAAAGAGGAGGGAGTGGCGATTACCCTCGTCATGAAAAACCCGCTCGATATGGATGCGGTGGATACGGTGCGTTCGCTGACCTCTTATGAAATCCATAAAGCGGTCAGTACGGAAGACCGGATTAACCGCATTATTGAAAAATGCTACCGTGAAGAGGCCTATGTTGAAGCCGGGCTGCAGGATATTGTGGATATCGGCGGCGATGAGATTGAGACTTTCGAAGGCGACATGGGCGATGTTGACCAGCTGCTGATTCATGCGAACGATGCGCCGGTGGTGCGGTATGTGAACCTGCTTTTAATGGAAGCGGTTCGCGACGGCGCATCGGATATCCACTTCGAACCCGGCGAAAACAGCTGTTCGGTCCGGTTGCGGGTGGACGGTTCGCTGCATCCGGTGACGCCGCCGCCGAAAAGCCTCTATCCGGCCATCGTAACGCGTATCAAAATTCTGGCGGAAATGGATATCGCCGAAAGGCGCCTGCCGATGGACGGACGGTTTAAGTTCAAATTTTCCGGACGGGTCATCGATGTGCGTGTTTCGTCGATGCCGCTGGTTTTCGGCGAAAAGGTTGTGTTGCGTATTCTGGATAAACAGAGCCTGCTTTTGAACCTCGAAGATATCGGTTTTGAAGGACGCTGCCTGAAACGGTTCAAGGAAATCCTGGCGATGCCCAACGGGATCGTGCTGCTGACCGGCCCGACCGGTTCGGGGAAAACCACCACGCTTTACAGTGCGCTGTCCCTTTTGAAAAGCCCGACGAAAAACGTGCAGACGGTGGAAGACCCGGTCGAATATCTGATCGACGGCGTCAACCAGATGCCGATCCGTCCGAAAATAGGGCTCAATTTTGCCGAGTGCCTGCGGCATATTTTGCGGCAGGATCCGGATGCGGTGATGATCGGTGAAATCCGCGATGCGGAAACCGCCGAAATCGCGATGCGCGCTTCGCTCACCGGGCACATCGTCTTGAGCACACTGCACACCAACGACGCCTCTTCGTCGTTCAGCCGCCTGCGCGATATCGGAATACCCTCCTATCTGACGGCGGCCACGATGCGGCTGATTATTGCCCAGCGGCTGGTGAAAACTATCTGCCCCAACTGCAAAACCGTGTATCAGCCGGATGCCGGCGAACTCGAATGGGTTAAGCCGGTATTCCCGGATGCCGCCGACTGGACCTTTTACCACGGAACCGGCTGCAGCCAGTGCCGCAACCGCGGGATGAAAGGGCGCAGGGCCATCTTTGAATTTCTCGAAGTAACCCCGGCCATCCGCGAACTGGTGCACACGGAAGCCGACGACATGACGATCCGCAAAACGGCGGTCAAAGGCGGAATGGAAACACTGGCGGAATACGGATTCAAAAAGGTGCGGGAGGGCCTGACCACATTGAACGAAGCGATCAATGTTTGTCTGGTTGATTAACTGGAGATACGCACATGCCGACTTTTAACTACATCGCGAAAAACAAGGAAGGGCAGGAAGTCCGCTCTTCGCTGGATGCTGCAACCCGGCTTGAAGCGCTCGAAGCGCTGCGTAAAAAAGGCCTGACGGTGGTTGATCTTTTCAGCGTGGATGATCGGAAAAGTCTGACGGAAGTTGCGGCGGAGGCTGAAAAAAAGAAGGGGAATGAGAAGCAGGGCAAACGAAAAAGCTTCTCTTTCACGGCTAAAGTGAAGATGACCGATCTTGCGGTATTCTGCCGTCAGCTGGCGATTTCGGTGAATGCGGGGGTTCCGCTGCGCGATGCGCTCGAAAGCATCGGCACCGAAGTGGAACAGCCGGTGTTGCGGCGGGTCTGTATTGATATGGTGAACCAGCTGCACGACGGGCGCAGTTTTTCCGAGGCGGTCGGATCGCACCCGAAGGTATTCAACGAAATGTTTCACGGACTGATCAAAGTGGCGGAAGAATCGGGGCGGCTGCCATCGACGCTGGAGCAGCTGGCGGCCTATCTCGAAAAGGCCGACCGTCTGCGCCGCCGTATTAAAGCGATGTCGGCCTATCCCATGTTTATCGGGGTATTTTTCATTATTGTCTGCCTGATTATGACGCTGTTTATCCTTCCGCAATTCACCGATATTTTTTCCGGCTTCGGCGCGAAGCTTCCCGTTTTCACCCGTATCGTATTTTCCGTAAACAACTTTTTTGTGGACAACTTTCTCGCCATTCTCGGCGGCTTCATCCTGCTGAGCACAGCGGTTGTTTTTTACGGCCGCACGGCGTCGGGCTCCTATCAGAAAGATAAACTGAAACTGAGCCTGCCGTATGCCGGCGGCTGTGTGAAAAAATATATCCTCGCACGGTTCTGCCGCAGTATGGCGATTATGGTGCAAAGCGGTGTGCCGATTTCCAACGCACTGGAAATCTGCGCGGACGCCACCGGCAACCAGCTGATTAAACGCAGTGTGTTGAGCGTGCGGGAAATGATTATGACCGGCAACCGGATTGCCGCCAGCCTGGATCGGTCGGGTATTTTTCCGGGGCTGATCATTCGGATGGTTTCCGTGGGCGAGGAATCAGGGCAGCTTCCCGAAGTCCTCGAAAACGTTTCCGACCTTTACGAAGATCAGGTCGAAGTTTCCGTGATGACTTCCATGGCGCTGTTCGAGCCGCTGGTCATCTGTGTTTTCGGGGCCTTCATCCTTATTTTGGTGCTGGCCATTTACCTGCCGATTTTCACGGTTTCAATGAGTGTCCGCTGACGCAGGAAGGAGGCGCAATTAAACGCATAACAGATTTCAAGACAGGAACCCTCGCCGGGGGGCCGGAGAGCAGAATAAGTGACCGAATGGAAGTTGAATAAAAAGCGACAAGGAGAAGTAAAAATGAAGACGAAGAAACAGAAAAAATCAGGGTTCACGCTGGTGGAACTGATGGTCGTGGCAATCATCGTTGCAATTCTTGCAGCCGTTGCCATCCCGCTGATGTCGGGCAATAAAGAACGCGCCGCCGCTACAGAAGGACAGGCCGGATGCAGCACGATTGCAACCGCCATGCGCATGGCCAAGGCGCAGTATGGTTCCTACACCAATGTGGCCGCCGTTACCGATCTCCCCGGTATCAATACCGGTGACCTGAACGGGACTTATTTCAACGACGGCAGTTATGCGCTCAGCGGAGTCGGTTCCGGTTTTACAATCACGGCAACGCCGCGTTCCGGTGCTCCGGACGGAATTCCGCAGAGCAAAACGGTTGTGATGACGGTGGACGCAAACGGATCGGCCAGCTGGGGCGGCGATCTGCTGAAGTAAAAGAGATGAACCAACCCGGGAAGCTTCCTGCGGGAGGCTTTCCCGGAAACCGGAATGAAGGAACAGATATGGCGGCACGAGAGCCCAGCACCCGGAATGAAAACATCGCCGGAATCAATATATCGGACGGCGTTGTGAGTGTTGCCCGGCTTATCCGGCGCGGACGGAAAAAAATCGTACTGACCCACGGCGGTTGGATTGATTATGCGCCGGATGCGACGGATGAGGAAATTATTCAGGCGATAAAACGAATTTGGAAAATCACAAAAATGCCGACGCGCACGGTATGCAGCGGGCTGCATTCGCGGGCGCTGTGTCTGAAATATTTCAAGTATCCGGATCTGGCCCCGCGCGAACTGAATTCAGCACTGAGCCTCGAAGCCGAGGAATCGCTTCAGCTGCCGCCCGAAGAGATTGCGCTGGACTGGCATTTGAACCGGCCGAAAGATGATCCGTATACCCATCTCGGCGAACAGCTTCACGGCATATTGGTTGCGGTTCCGAAAAAAGCGGTGAATCGGCAATTGAACCTGTTAAAGCGGGCCGGACTGTTTCCGGTTCTGACGGATGTGGGCTGTACCTCCATCTGTAATTTATATCTGGCGTTGCGCGGCGAACGGGTGAATCCGAACAACGCGGTCTGCGTGGTGAACCTTTCGCGGTTCAGTGCCGATATTTCGATTTTATACAACGAACACTATATTTATCCGCGGACGATTATTTCGCGTTCGGCGGAGTGGGCGAGCAAAGTGCAGTATCTGATTGAAAACATTTCCGACGCGCTTCTGTATTACCATGTAAAGGTGGATAAAACACCCGTCACCCAGTTGGTGCTGACCGGTTTTGTGCCCGACGACCCGGTGTTTGTCGGTCAGATTCACGATACGATCGGACTGCCGACTGAAGTGTGGAGCCCGCTGCGCGATGAGAACTTTGTGATTTCGCACGGGATTAAATCTTCCCGGAAAAAGGACGTGGTTTCCCCGCTGATGACAACCTGTCTGGGGCTGGGGCTGAGGAATACATAGGAGACGGACTTTTGACTGCTGAATTTCAAATTTTGATTGGTGAATTTGCGGTAGCTTCGGTTGCAGCGTGCCGTTGCGCCGGAGCCATAAATCAGCAATCAAAAATCAAAAATCGGAAATAGGATCATGGCAACGGACTACCGAATTAATTTGTCGAAAACACTGACCAGTTCGCCGGGCAGCCGGAAACGGTTTTATCACGGAATGCTGCTTTATCTGGCACTCTGTTCGGTCGGGCTGGTGATTGCAGCCTATTTTGCGGGGCTGAATGCGCAGCAGTATCTGGAAAACCGGCAGGAGCGCAAACAGCTGCTGCGAACGGTTTCCGCCGTTGCTGATCTCGATGAATCCGTTTTCAAAGATCCCGATATGATTTATTCCGAACTGCAGGTTTCCGCCGGGCAGGTGGAGCAGCTGAAACTGGCGCTGGCGCGGCGGGTTCAGATTCTGCCGATTATTCATAACCTCTTTATTGACCTGCCGGAGAACGTCGCGCTTCAAAGCCTTTCGGCCAACCGGACGATGCTTTCGTTCGGGCTGGTTATGCCTCCGCCGTCGGAAGAGGCCGGCGATCCGGTGCGGGAGCTGAAAGCCATCTGGGAATCGAATGAGGAGTTGGGAAAACGGGTGGCGTCGATCCGTCCGGTTACGGGCGAACGGCGGACGGTCGGATCGGAATCCTTTTTTTATGTTCAGTTTGAGTGCACGTTGAGCAAGTAGGTAAACATGGATGTTGGAAAGTTCAAAGTGAGCAGAGTGCGGCTGACCCTGTGGCTGATGGTTCCGCCGGTATTGGTTCTGGGAATCGGGCTGAGTTCATTTGCCTTGCAGCTTCAGTCCGAATGGCAGCTGAACCGTACGCGCGAACTGGCGGATGTGCTGCCGCGGATTGTCAGTGTGCAGCGGAAAATCGACCGGGTTACGGAAGCGTTTCACGGGGATGATCATGAAATGCTCCGCTCGGAAGACGAATTGATTTCCTTTCTACAGGAAGCCGCCCGGAAAGTCGGTTTCACCGTGGATTCACTGAAGGTTGAACGTAAATCCGGAATACAGGGCATCAACTTCCCCCTGCTTACGGCCAAAGTGACCGGCTCCGGCAGTCTCGGTTCAATACACACGTTTCTGCGCGATGTCACCGCCGCCCAGCACCTGCTTTCCGAAAGCTCGCTGACGATTTCACAGTCGAACAGACTTGCCGATGAAAAGCTGTGTTCGGCGGATATTTCGTTCGAACTGCTGCTGTTCGATGGAGCCAAAAAAGCATTAACCGGGAGCGGGCAGTAATGGCAAAAAACGATCCATATGTTGCGGAATACCGGGAGGAAACCCTTAAACTGCCGCTTTTCATCACGCTGGTTGCGGCCGGGCTTGTGGCGGTTCCGCTGGCCGTCTGGATGTTCCGGATCAATGAAGAGGGTTTCCGGTCGACCGATGTAACGAAATACCGCGCCCTCGTGGAAACCGTCTCCGGCGATGCGGATGCCGTGAGCGCCATGCTGCACCGCGATGAACAAACTCTGGTGGAAATGAAAACCGCCGCGCCGGTCGTCACGCTGATTGTTCCGGAAGTCGTCATTGTTGAAAAAAAGGAAAACACTCCGTTAAACGCCAATCTGGAAGGCATTTACTGGAGCCCTTCAAATCCGCTGGTGGGAATCGACGGCGAAACCTATCAGGTCGGGGATTTGGTACAGGGTTATAAAATCATTGAAATCGGAAAAACATCGGTTCGTTTCAAAGGGCCGGACGGAAAAACAATTGTAAAAGATTTTTACGGCGATCTGTTCAAAAAGTAACGCGGCGGGTTCGTGCATTGCCGGGTATGTCCGGAGAAGTGAATATGAGTTCTCTGAGTGCACAAAAGAAAAAAAAACGGGCAGGAATGTCCTTGGTTGAAATTGCTCTGGCGCTGTTAATTGTGGCTATTCTCGCTGTTGTTGTTCCGACGGCATTGCGGTTCCCGCATTATCTGGCGGTTTCGTCCGTTCAGAAAGAGGTGGCGATTCATGCCGCGAATCAGGTGCTCGAAGAAGCCCTTTCATTTGGATACGACCATGCGTATCTGTCAGCGGGCACCGTTTCGCTGGATGGGATGAAAGGGGACTATTCAATGAGCGGTCTTGAGCTGGCGGTGATAAAAAAGATCGAAATACTGGCCGCCGGAACACCGGCGGAAAGAAAACAGATTACAGTCACAGTGACCTACCGGAACAATGAAGACCCGGTGGTTCTGCAGACCGTAATGACACCTTGAGGAGGTGTCGGAGATGAAAAACAGAAACGGATTCAGTCTGATCGAACTGCTGGCGGGGCTGGTTTCAGCTGCGATGGTACTCATGCTGATTTCCCTGCTGATGTTTATGCCTTACCGGACATTGCGGATGAACCGCTCGCTGGAACAAATGCGGCGCGATGCGGTGATTGCCATGCAGATGATGTCCCGCGATATCCGCAGTTCGTCGCAGAACGGAATCAATGCCTCGCAAGACAGCCTGCAAATCGGTTCGACCGCAATGCATCCGATTGCGGTTGAATATCGCCGCGACGCAGGAACCGGCACGTTGATCTATGACGACGGAGCGCAATCCGAAACGCTGATTCGCAGCGGGGTGCAGCGGTTTAATCCCGCTGTGACGAATGATTTGGTCAGCGGAATTAGCGGGGTTGTGCTGGAGCTTTGGCTGACGGAGCCGGACAGCGAAATAACCCTGTATGAAAAAATGTTTATACACACAAGGAATTGAGCCATGAAAACGCAAAAGAATCCACATGCACAGAAAGAGGGTGCGGTTCTGGCCACGGTCGTGATCGTTCTTCTGCTGATCACATTTCTGGTTCTCGTACTGATCCGAATGAGCCTTCACAACGCCCGGGAAACCTCGTATGAAATGCAGAGTGCGCAGGCTTTCTGGCTGGCCGAGGCCGGGGTTCACCGATGTGTTCAGGATCTTAAAACCGGCGGTAACGGTCAGGTGGCGGATCAGTTAAACACCGGTGCATTTGTTACGCGGGATATGAACGGCGACCGCACCACATTTGTCAGCACCGGAACAGTTTTGCGCGGAGCTGAAAAAGCAGTGAGCCGCAGTATCCGTATTGTTGTCAGTTACATCGCCGCGCCGTTTGAGGATGTGATTCACGGGGCAAACCGGGGCGGAGAAAGGTGGGATCTAATGATGCGCGGCACGCAGTATAACGGGAATGACGGACCCCGGGTGCCGGGGACTCAGGGGGGGAATTATCCCGGCGGGAATGATGTCGCCATTGGAAACGTGGATGTTAACGGAGGTGTCCGCATGTATGGTGAAAGCAAGGTGGAAGCGGTTCCTTTGCCTAATATTTATGAAGTGTTTGGAGATGTCTCTTATTCGCAGGGACTTTATGCCGAGAACGGGGACGCCACGCATATCGCCGGCAGTACACTGAACACTTCATCGACCGATTATGATCCGCCGAACCTCGCGGATATGAATTATGCCGGCAACTGCGACTGGAACGTTTCCGCAGAGTTTGAAAAATATAAAAACGAACTGGTTGCGGATTCGAATGACGGCGGGTGGCGTTTACCGGCAAATCACAGTCTGCATGACATTGTTGTGAAAAGAAACAACAGTTCAACAACGGGGGATGACTACTATTTTGAACCGAGATCCATGACAATGGGGAAAACGTACACTGCCGAATCTCTTATTATTCTGGGCGATAACAAAACGTATTACGTGGACGGACACGTCTGGTTCCGTTCCATGAAAACCTATGGATTTAAAATAGACGGACAGGCTGTGATTGTTTCAACCGGGGATATTCATATCGGCGATAATCTGGCGTACAGAAATCGAACACGCGAGGCCGTTAACGGCAACCCTCCCGACATGCTGGCGCTGGTGGCGCTGGGGCAACTGAATTCGGTCTCCGGAATCCCCTACAGTGGCGGCGATGTCTATTTCGGAGATCCGGATACCGGAACGCTCTATACCTGCGACGCCTTCATGTTTGCCAATAATAACTTCTTTTACAACACAAGCATCAACGGGCAGAACTGGTCCAAGCAACAGCCAGAATCCGGATTTAAAGTGTTCGGAAACTTCATGGCGATGAATCAGGTCGTGGTGAAACGAGACTGGTACCGAGACGATTCAACCGGAAGGTATTATCCTGCGGAACTGGTTGAAGTCACCGGCTCCGACGGATCAAAAACGTGGGAATGGGTCGATTCGCGCGAATGGGCCGACGGGAAAACAACGCTTCTGTCCGACCGGGAGAAAAACTCAATCCGCCATTATGCCATGCAGGTCGAATACGATGACCGCATCCGCGACATTGCCACCGAAATGAACGGGCTTCCGCGCGGGAAAGGATCCTTTGTCGCAGGGCATACCTGGCAGGAGGCTACAGCGCACTAGCAGCTTGTCGGACTTAGAGCTGTGCTTTAATAAATAGCTCAAAAACAGGCAAACAACTGGGGGCAGAGTCTAAAAATCGTTGATTCGTTTATGAGTCATTTTTGATTTTTAAATTCTGAGCGAGTTGTTTTTCTAACCCC
>QKFE01000072.1 GCA_003252225.1 Kiritimatiellales bacterium
CAAACTGTCCGTTTCAGTCAAAGACATTCCGGTCGATCTGCTTTCTATCTCCGGCCACAAGCTTCATGCGCCGAAAGGAATCGGAGCACTTTATGTCCGCCGCGGCACAAAAATAACCCCGCATATTATGGGCGGGCATCAGGAACGCGGCCGCCGCGCCGGAACCGAAAATGTGCCGTATATCGTCGGGCTCGGGAAAGCCTGCGAACTGGCGATGAAAAACATGGTCAAAGATGCCGAACACGAACGTAAGCTGCGCGACCGACTTGAAAAAGGGATTCTGGCCACCTGCAAAGGTGCGCGGGTTAACGGCGATCCGGCCAACCGCCTGCCGAATACCACTAACATCAGTTTTGAATATGTCGAAGGCGAAGCAATTCTTCTGATGCTCGACGATGCCGGTATCTGCGCTTCCACCGGTTCCGCCTGTGCGTCCGGTTCGCTGGAACCGTCGCATGTTTTGCGTGCGATGGATGTTCCGCGTTCGGCGCTGCACGGCTCGATCCGTTTCAGTTTCAGCCGCTACAACACCGAGGAGGATGTGGATTACATCCTCGAACACCTCCCGCCGATCATTAAACGCCTGCGCGAACTTTCGCCCTTCGCGAACGACTGATATCCGCAGATTACACCGATTTTCAGGATTAAATTTATCAGTGTAATCTGTGAAATCAGTGGATTCCGGTTTTTGCCCCTGCTATGCTCTCCGCTTTTTAATGGAGAAGCTGAATGAAGGCAAAAGACTGGGTTTCCGACCTGCGGGTGTATGAGCCGGGCAAACCGATTGAAGAGGTTGCGCGCGAGCTCGGATTTGATGACATAACCGAAATCGTAAAAGTCGCTTCCAATGAAAACGAATTGGGGCCGTCGCCGCTGGCGGTGGAGGCGATGAAAGAGGCGATTCCCGAAATGCACCGCTATCCGGACGGCGGCGCCTTTTACCTCAAAAAAAAGCTGGCGGAAAAACTCGGGGTGGAAACGAATCAGCTGCTGTTCGGATGCGGCAGCAATGAACTGATTGTTTTTCTCTGCCATGTTTTTATGGGGCCGGGGAAAAACCTCATCATGGGCGCCGAAGCGTTCGCCGTCTATTTTCTGGCCTGCGCCATGTATGAAGGCGAAACCGTCCGTGTTCCAATGCCCGGACATGCTCACGATCTCGACGCCATGCTTGCAGCGATCACCCCCGAAACCCGGCTGGTCTGCATCTGCAACCCGAATAACCCAACCGGCACAATGGTTACACCGGCCGCCATTGATTCCTTCATTGCGAAACTGCCGGAACACGTCGTCGCCGTTTTTGACGAAGCCTATTTTGAACTGATGCCCGACCACATGAAACCCGATGTGCTGAAACATATCCGGGCGGGAGAGAAAAATATCATTCTGCTCCGTACTTTTTCAAAAGCCTACGGGCTGGCCGGCCTGCGTATCGGCTATGCCGTCGGGCATCCCGAGCTGATTCAGCTGCTGAACAAAGTCCGTCAGCCGTTTAATGTCAACCTGATGGCACAACGCGCCGCGATGGCGGCGTTGGACGATGTGACGCATCTTGTTGAAACGCGCGAAATGGTATTCAAAGGGCTCGAATTTTTTGAACAGAAACTGCCGTCGATCGGAGTCGAAGCGGTTCCTTCCGGTGCAAACTTTATTTTATGTAAAACCGGAAACGGCCGGAAGGTTTTCGAAGCGCTGCAGAAACGCAAGGTGATTGTCCGCCCGATGGATCCCTACGGCCTGCCAGACCATATCCGCATCACCATCGGCACGCCGGAACAGAACCGGATTGTATTTGATGCGCTGAAAGAGGTGCTGCCGTGATCGGGCCGTTTCGGGAAAACGACCTGATTCTTTTCACAGGCGACAGCATCACGGACTGCAACCGTAACCGCCGCGATCCGGAATCACTGGGATTGGGTTATGTCGGCTCTATTGCCAGCCAGCTTTGGATGCAGTTCCCCGAACTGGATCTTCAGATCCGGAACACCGGAATCAGCGGCGACCGCACCTGCGACCTGCTCCGCCGATGGGAATCCGACTGTATCCGCCTGAAACCCAATTGGGTCTCC
The DNA here is from genome assembly GCA_003252225.1 of Kiritimatiellales bacterium. Classification (GTDB taxonomy): domain Bacteria; phylum Verrucomicrobiota; class Kiritimatiellia; order Kiritimatiellales; family Pontiellaceae; genus Pontiella. The sequence goes on from QKFE01000072.1 coordinate 2,070, forward strand.
ATCCTGATCGGCGTCAACAACACGTGGCGCAAATATGATTCCGAAGATCCGACCGACGAGGCTGTTTTTGAATCCGAACTCCGAAATCTGCTCAATCAGGTTCGGGAAAAAACAGAGGCCAAACTCATTCTCTGCACCCCGTTTTTGCTGAACACAACGCCCGCTATTTCCGCCATGCGGGAAGATCTGAACCCGAAGATCGAAATCATCCGGAAACTCGCCGGAGAATTTAACGCCGTTTTGATCGACTTTGAGGCGGTATTTAACGCTGCCGAAGAGCACGCGCCCCCGGAATACTGGGCGGAAGACGGTGTGCATCCGACCACCGTCGGCCACTGCTTAATGGCGGAAACATGGATGGATTCCGTGGCTGACGAAAAATGTTAGATTTTTAATTTTCATCGCTTGACTCAAAAAGCGGACTGGGTACTATGTCCGCTCCTTTGAACAAAAGGGCGTTTAGCTCAGTTGGCTAGAGCATCTCGTTTACACCGAGAGGGTCGGCGGTTCGAGTCCGTCAACGCCCACCATCTTTTGTTCAAAACCTTTTTCGGGCGTTTAGCTCAGTTGGCTAGAGCATCTCGTTTACACCGAGAGGGTCGGCGGTTCGAGTCCGTCAACGCCCACCATCTTTTCCCGAACCGGTTGAATCCGGCA
>QKFE01000001.1 GCA_003252225.1 Kiritimatiellales bacterium
ATCCCATCATCCTGTCTGAATAATTATTTATCGCAGAGGTATTCGAGCACCAGCATCATCCGGTCGCGCAGTTCGGAACGCGGAACCACCATATCGATCAATCCGTGCTGCTGAAGGAATTCAGCGCGCTGAAAGCCTTCGGGCAGATCCTGCTGGGTGGTTTCTTTGATGACGCGCGGACCGGCAAAACCGATCAGCGCTTCGGGTTCGGCCACGATCAAATCGCCCAGCGTCGCAAAACTGGCCATTACGCCGGCCATCGTCGGATGGGTCAAAATCGGAATATAGGGCAGTCCGGCGGCGGCATGGCGGGCCAAAGCCGCCGATGTTTTCGCCATCTGCATCAGGCTGAGCAGCCCTTCGTACATTCGGGCTCCGCCGGATGCGCAGGAGATCAATACCGGGCGTTTTTCGCGGGTACAGCGTTCAATCAGATAGGTTACGCGTTCGCCAACCACGCTGCCCATCGAAGCGCCGAGGAAAGAGAAGTCCATCACGCCGAGGCCGATTTTACGTCCGCCGAGCGTGCATCCGCCTACGGAAATGGCATCGTCCCACCCGGATTGCTTCTGGTTGGCTTCGAGCTTGTCGATATAAGACTGCTGACCGGTGAAACCGAGGGTATCGACGGATTTGATATTACCGGCCCATTCGCTGAAACTGCCCTCATCGGAAAGCAGGTTGATGCGCGCCTGACGCGGCAGGGTGAAATGGTGGTCGCACTTGGTGCACACCTCCAGATTGGCGGTGACTTCTTCCTTATAAACGATTTCGTTGCAGGACGGACATTTCATCCAGAGTCCGTCAGGAACATCCCGTTTTTTGACGGTAATGGTTGAATAGTTTTTTCTGTTTCCAAAAAGAGCCATGTTTAAATCCTCAGTTTATCCGCGCGCCGCCGTCAGCACATAAACTGACGCCGCCCCGCCCTTTTTCAGGGCTTTTGCGCATGCATTCACGGTTGCACCCGTGGTCATCACATCATCGACCAGCAGTATATTTTTTCCGGCCAGCTTTTCCTCTCTCCTGAATTTAAAAGCGTTTTTCACGTTACTAAGCCGCTGCGGGGCTGTCAAATTCGTTTGCGTGGCAGTCGGTTTTATTCGTCGGAGCACACCCGGCTCGGTTTTGCACCCGATTTGCTTCGCCAGTTCTCGCGCGAGAATTTCCGACTGATTGAATCCGCGTTCGCGCCGCCGAAGGCGGAACAGCGGAACCGGCACAACAAAATCAAACGCAATTCCGGAAAATTCGGCATCGAAACAGGTTTTCATCATTGCTGCCAGATCCGGCGCAGCCCACAGACCGGCGTGATATTTCAGCTGCCGCAGCGCTTCGGAAACCGCGCCGCTGTAACGGACAACCGACCGCGCCTTTTCATAAACCGGGATGTCGTTCGAGCAGGTGTAACAGGTATATTCGTGGTCAACCGCCCCGGCCACCGGATCGCCGCAGACCGAACAGAACGGCGCTTCGACCCGGGCGGAATCCGCCCAGCACTCCCAGCAGATATACCGGAACGGTTCGGGCGAAGAAACCCCGCAACCGATACAGTTGCGGGGATAAACCATATCAAGAAGCGGTTTCATCGTTTTCGGATTTAATCGCTGATCAGCGGATCGAGGTGTATTTTTTCGGGCTGAATCACCGGCCACTGCACATCTTTGGCCCAGTAGACTTTGCCTTTGATCAGCAGCGAGCGGTTGAGCATTTTTTCGAGCTGGCTCTCTTTTCCGCGGACGAGGCAGATGGTTTCTTCGAGCTCGCCGGCAATCAGCACCAGTTTGTAAAGGCCGGGATTTGCGCGGCGAAGAATCCCCGGAATCTCGTCATATTTCCCCTGCGGTTTGGAATCGTCGAGCACGAGCATCAGCGGGGGCAGTTCCTCCTCTTCGGGTGAGGGCGCCAGTTCCGGTTCGGGTTCGGGTTCCGGTTCGGAGGCTTTTTCTATTTTTTCAGGTTCAACGATTTCGACAAAATCCTCGCTGATCCAAATACGGCTGCCTTCCGGCGGCGCGACTTTCACCCAGCCGTTGAAATCACCGCGTGTTTCGAGTTGATCGCCCTGCTCGACAACGGTGACAACGCTGTAGTTCTGGCTCGGGCCGGAACGGATATTCAGCTTCGGCGGCAAAACTTTGCCGTTTTCGACATATTCGCCCGCCACCCAGAAATCAATGCTGGCCGGAGCCTGCGCGGCTACCCAGCCGTTGGTTTTCTCGAAAAAAACCAGCTCTTCTCCGCGGAGCGCCTGCTCCAGCGATTTGGCGTCGGTCGAGGGCTGCGCGCGCATATTCACACGGTCGCCCGTCACCCGGATTTTCACAACGGCATTGGTCACACTGTTTGTTTCGGCTCCGGCCGTAATGGCGGCGGCAGCCAAAATCATTAAAAATCTCATCCTTTTCCCCATAGAAATTAGAGCGCGAAAAGCGTACGCGCATTGTTAGCGGTTAGTTCAGCGACGGACTCTACCGAACAGCCCCTGATTTCCGCAAGCTGTTTAGCCGTATGAACCGCAAAAGCCGGCTCGCAGCGCTTCCCGCGCATTGGAACCGGGGCCAGATACGGCGAATCCGTCTCTATTAATAGACGGTCGCCGGGCACATAGTGGACAACCTCCCGCAGAGGATCGGCATTCGCAAAGGTCACGATTCCGCTGAAACTGATCATCAGGCCCAGATCCAAAACCTGCCGGGCAAATTTTATGTCGCGCGTAAAACAGTGCAAAACACCCAGTTGCGACGGATCGCCTTTCCAGTTTTTGGCATAATCGGCCAGAATTGCCGCCGTATCTTCATCCGCATCGCGCGAATGCACCACCACCGGCTTTTCAAATTCCACCGCTAATTGGAGGTTATTTTCAAAAAGCGCCTTTTGTGCTTTGGCCGTTTCCGCCGTGTAATAATAATCCAGCCCGGTTTCGCCGACCGCCTTGCAGAGCGGATTTGCGACCTGTTCCCGTAATCGCTGGAAATCGAGTTCGCGCTCCGTTTCATCGCGGTCAAAACCCGCGCAGCCGAAAATACGGCCCGGATATTCCCCCGCCAATTTCAGCGAAAGTTCGTTGGCCGGAGCGTTCCCGCCGATCGCCATCATTTCATAAACCTGCGCCGCTTTTGCATTGGCCAGAATCTCTTCAAATGTGCCGTCTTTCACGAACCGGTCAAAATGTACGTGTGAATCGATAAACATAACGCGGCGTAGTTAAGCGGATATAACCTCGTATGGGCGAGCATTTAGTCCCTCCATTCAAATCCCATCATGTTTGTGACGGATTCTTTTTACAGAAGTTCGCAAAGTACGCAAAGAATGGCGCTTAGCGATCTTTGCGAACTTCTGTTAAATTTGGTTCCGGCTCTGCCGGGTTGGGTACAGATATTCGCCCTGTTTTACCTTGTTGCCCGGTGCTGATTGGACTATCTCTGCCCGTGGTTAAACGTCGATACAGAATGAAAACCTTTCGAAGTGAAGAAAAATATGCACGCAACCTCCATTTTTCATAAAACAAAAACAGGGCTCATTGGATTGCTCGGATTCGTACTGCTTGCCGGTTGCGCGTCGCCGCCCGTGGATCAGATTGAACTGATGCCGGCCCCGGATGTGTACGGCGACGGCATGCTGGATCTGCTGCCGGAAACCAACCCGTTTTCCGCGGTTCCTTACGAGGGTATTCTTTTTGCGACGGACCGGATGCCGGCAGGAGAAGACGATGAGGAGGCGTATTATCTCAGCCGGGCCGGTTATGCCCTGCGGGTGGGTCTTGCCGAAATCCAGTTCGGCAAAAAGGATTATACGTGGGAGATGGCCCGCGAGGTCTCCCTGCTGAAATCGCGCGTCGACAAATTCCCGGTGAAAATTACCGGTGTTGAAGAATGGGGGGTATTAAGCGGCTCGATTCCCTTCTGGATTGATCCGGAACAGCTGCCTCCGGAAGAGCGCTTGCCGGATGCTTCGGCGGAGTTTGCCGAGGCGATCAACCGTCATTTGGCCGGTTCGGATAAAAAGGATGTCTACATCTATGTCCACGGCTACAAAGTGAGCTACGAAAATCCCGTGCTGGTCTCGGCCGAACTTTGGCACTTCCTCGGATACCGCGGCGCATTCATTGCGTATTCCTGGCCATCAACGCCCAGCCGCTATGCCTACATCCGCGACAGCGACACCTCGGTCGGTTTTGCCCGAAACCTCCGGCTGCTGCTGGAGTTCGTTGCGGAAAACACGGAAGCGGAAAACATTCATATCATCGGCTACAGCAACGGAACCCGGCTGGTCGTCCGCGCGCTGGAACAGTTGGCGCTGAAAAGCGGAGAGCTACCGATTGAAGAGCGGCAGAGGAAATATAAAATCCGGAATGTGGCGTTGCTTGGCAGTGACCTTGATCGGAATGCGTTCGGTGCTTATATGGCCGACGGGGTGCTGGATGTTGCGCGGCATATGACCGTGTATGTCTCCGCTCACGACAAGGCGCTCGGCGTTTCGTATTTTCTAACCCGCCGCGCCCGGCTCGGAGAGATGTGGAATGAAAAGAGCGGAGAAATGCATCCCGTGGCGGACTCCGCACTCCAGCAACTGAAAGACAAAGTCAGTTTTGTGAATGTGAGCGAGGCCGAGGGCGCAACCGACGGCAAGGGACACGGCTATTTCAGAAGCAGCCCGTGGGCGAGCAGCGACCTGTTGATGACGCTCTATTACGGCCTCGCCCCGGAGCAGCGCGGACTGGTGATGCAGGAAAATATGCCGGTTTACTCGTTTCCGCCCGACTATATTTCAAGGCTGTGGAAGGCCATCGAGACAGCCAATCCGGCGTTTGCCGAAAACTATCGCCGGAAAAAACAGCAGGATTAATCCCGGTACGGTTTCAAGCGGATGGCGCGCAGCGTAAAGGTTGCGGAAGCACCGCCCTCCGAAAGGGTGTAGACCTCATATCCTTTTTCATCCTGCAACTGTCCGCTGGAGCCTTCAAGGGCGGCTTTTCCGGCGCTGGCCTCGGCACCGAATTCATAAACCACGGTTCCGGTCAGTGCCTTCTTCAACCGCTTTTCATCGTTTAAAAGAAGGAGCACTTTGTAATTTCGCGCCCCCCATCCGCCGCCGACTTCAATGCGGGAAAGTTTTACATAGGTTCGCTGTCCGGTTGTTTTATCGACAACGACCCCCTGCCCGCCGCCGGTTCCGATCATCGGAATCTTAACCACCTTTTTATCGGCCACCAGATAGCCGAGGCAAGCATCCAGTTTCCCCTCCAACTGCGGATTCTTTTCCGTCAGCCGGTTGATGGTTTTTTCCGCCATACGGTCAAGTTCCGCCCGCTCATCATCCGGCAGTGTGGCGCATCCGGTGAGAAGGAGCAGTGCCAGCAGGCACAATGAAATAGAAGGTTTGTTCATTTTTATGTGTCTCCAGAACAATACGTTCTCTTGCAAAAAACTAATACGCTGCCGACTACGGCTTTAACTTTGATGCCACCAATATTTTCCTGATTTCATTCAACTACCGGTTCTATTGATTCCCGGCTTCCGCATTCCGCTGAATCTCGTTCAGCATATCCAGAGAAGCTGCATCCGAAAGAATCCCGACGTGATCCGTATTGAATCCGGCCAACCGGAACGCCTGCCGCTGAATCGGCAGACTTAACTGCGATTCCATACTCACGACCCCGTCATTATTTTTTCGCGCAACCAGCCCGGTTGATCCTTTATAGGCAAACAGCAGCCAGTGCTGCGTTTCCGGCGGAAGCGGAGTTTCCTCCAGTTTCCGCTGAAACGCGCTGCCCGGAACCATGTCATACCAGGCCGGCACAATCACCGGAGCGTGCATTCCGGCTTTGGCCCCGCTATGCCCGGCCCAGGGGGTTGCCAGCGAAATAAATACAGGAATATCCGCCCGGTTTTCCAAACGGCCGTATTCGCGCACCATTTCCCCGGCCACCAGCCCGCCCATACTGTGGGCGACCACATGCAGTTTCTTAAAACCATGACGATGATACAGCTCATCCAAAAACTGGGCATAGATCCCGGCAATCCAGTCGAGCCGCGCGCCGGATGGATAAAAAACAAACCACGGCTGGTATTTTTCACGGTCAAGGTTTTCAACGATGTGTTTCCAAAGCGCCGGATGGCCGCTGGAACCATGCACAAACAGAACCGGCGTTTTCGCCGGATCATACTCCTCCAGAAAATAGATTTTCACCCCGATTTGATCGATAAACTTCAGCGGAGTCCATAACCCCATCGCTCCGGATTCATCCGAGAACAGCGGATTATCGAGCGATGTCATTTCGCCGATCTGCCCCTTCCGGTACGCAAACTTTTCCTCCCGCTGTTCATCAGAAAGCAAAATAACCTCTTTCGGTATTTCCGCCTCCCCCGGCGCAAGCAGTTTCAATTCGAGATTTGCGAAGCGATCCCCGCCCGCCATATCGAGCACTTTTCCATCGCCCCATACGCCGCCGTATTCACTTCGCTGGTACCGTCCGTCCTCATTGGCATCCGCAAACGCCATCAGATAATAGCGGCCGGAATCGCGATGGAACTCAAACTCCTCGCCGCAACGAATCAGCCAGTAATTGCTGAGGTCGGAATCATCCAGTGCCCAAAGTACGACAACAACCGTACTCTCCACAAATTGATCACAGACCACTTTCCCGGAAATGTGCCGATAATTTTCAACAACCTTCAGCTCTCCTTTTAACCGCAACATTCCGCAACCGGACAGCAGCATAAAGAGCAACGGACAGAACATCAGTTTACGCACCATAAAAACACCCCTGTTTTATTTACGGCCTAACATACAGAAGCTTTACGGAATCTTATAAATATTTTCTTCAAAAACCTTCAGCTTCGTTTCCTGCCGGTTCCGGCAGAAAACCGGGAAATTTAATTTTGACGAACTTTGCATTGAGGCCGACAGCCCGCTGCGGATATATTCGGGGCAACTGATTCCCGGAAAGGGGCTTTTTATGAAAAAACTTTTAGTACTATTCAGCATACTGGCATCACTCGGCTTAACCGCAAAAGCGGAAACGGAATCCCTCGGCATCGGAGCCGGCGCAGGGGTTTTTGACGGCGATTTCGGCGTACAGATCCGGTACCCCCTTTATTTCGGGGAGACGGACAATTTCGCCGTAGTGCCTGAGCTCGGGCTGTATAATCAGGATAAAATGACCGGGCGGATCGACATCGACGTTCACTATATTTTCCGGGCCGACAAAAAAATACGGATTTATCCGCTGGCCGGATTCGACCTTGCCATTCAAAGCAAAAGCAACCGTGCCGGAATGAATATCGGCTGCGGAATCAATCTGGATATCCGCGAAGATGTCCAGATTTTCACCGAGGCAAAATATGTGCTCAGCGACTGGGACGGCTTCGCCTTCACCATCGGTCTTTATTTCTAAAACACCCGCCGGTTTGCCCCCGGACGGACACAAACCCCAAACCGGGCGAACCGCCTCCATCCCGCTTTACAGCCCCTGATTTCCGCTGCCGACAGCGGAACCGTACCGTTGCGGCGATAGCATATTTTTAACGAATTAACCCTTGAAGTCGCTCGGCCCAATGGGCATATTCTCGCGCCTTTAGAGAGTTTAAGCAGAACAGAATATCAAAAAAAGGCCCTGTTATACGGGGCGGAAAAACAGCAATCGTTTAACGAGGAAAAGCAATGGCCAGACAAGTCCCTTTGAGCAGAGTCCGTAACATCGGCATCATGGCGCATATTGACGCCGGCAAAACCACCGTTTCCGAACGTATCCTTTATTACACCGGCCGTTCGCATAAAATCGGCGAAGTACACGACGGCGCAGCCACGATGGACTGGATGATTCAGGAACAGGAGCGCGGAATTACCATCACTTCAGCCGCAACATCCTGCACGTGGAAAGACCACATGATTTCGATCATCGACACCCCCGGCCACGTGGACTTCACGATGGAAGTGGAACGTTCGCTACGCGTGCTCGACGGCGCGATTGCCCTTTACTGTGCAGTCGGCGGCGTTCAGCCCCAGTCCGAAACCGTCTGGCACCAGTCCGAAAAATATGAAGTGCCGAAAATCGCTTTCGTCAACAAAATGGACCGTATCGGCGCAGACTTCTTCGCGGTGGTTGAAGGCATTCAGAATATGCTCGGCGCCAACGCGGTTCCGGTGGTTATTCCGATCGGCGCATCCGACACCTTCAAAGGTCACGTTGACCTCATCACGATGAAAGCCCGTATTTTCAAGGACGAAACGCAGGGAGCAGAATGGGACGATGTCGAAATTCCAGCCGATCTCCTGGAGACCGCCAAAGAGTGGCGCAACAACCTCGTTGAAAAGTGCGCCGAGCAGGACGAAGCGATGCTCGAAAAATATTTCGAAGAAGGCGACCTGAGCGAAGACGAAATCTGGAAAATTCTCCGTAAAGCCACCTGCGCCCGGCAGGTTGTTCCGGTTTACTGCGGATCCGCCTTCAAAAACAAAGGTGTCCAGGCACTGCTCGACGGCGTCATCAAAATCCTGCCCGCGCCGAACGAAATTCCGCCGATTATCTGCACCAAAAACCCGGAAAATCAGCGCAAAGTAGATGACAATGAAGTCCTCTCCGCACTGGCGTTCAAAATCATGTCCGACAAACACATGGGCAAACTGACCTATATCCGTCTGTACTCGGGCACGCTCGAAGCCGGCACCACCATCTGGAACTCCACCCAGCAGAAAAAACAGCGCGTCGGCCGTCTGCTCCGTATGCACTCCAACCGCCAGGAAGCCATCGACTCCGCCGTCGCCGGCGACATCGTGGCAGTGGTCGGCCTACAGGACACCAAAACGGGCGATACCCTCTGCATGCAGGATCAGGAAATCCACCTCGAAGCTATGGAATTCCCGGCCCCGGTTATCTCGATTTCCATTAAGCCCGAATCCAATGCCGACAACGAAAAACTCGGCGAAGCCCTCCACCGTCTGGCCGATGAAGATCCCACCTTCACCGTCTCCTTCGACAAAGAAACCAGCGAAACCATTATTTCGGGCATGGGCGAACTTCACCTCGAAATTATCGTTGACCGCCTGAAACGCGAATTCGGCGTTGTCGCCGCAGTCGGCCGTCCGGAAGTGGCTTACCGCGAAACCGCAACCACCTCTTCCGACGGTTCCTACAAGCACTCCAAACAGTCCGGCGGACGCGGTCAGTATGGCCACGTCGTCATGACCCTCGAACCGCGCGATCCCGGCCAGGGCTTCGAATTCGTCAACGCCGTTGTCGGCGGACGCATTCCGCAGGAATACATCCCCTCCTGCGAAAAGGGTGTCATTCAGGCCCTCGAAGCCGGTCCGTTTGCCGGTTACCCGGTCGTGGACATGAAGGTTACCCTCACCGACGGTTCCTACCACGACGTCGACTCCTCCGACTTCGCCTTCCAGATTGCCGCGCGTCAGGGCTTCAAAGAGCTCTTCATGAAAGGCAACCCGGAACTGCTCGAACCCATCATGAGCATCGAAGTCACCACCCCGGACGAATTCATGGGCTCCGTCAACGGCACCATCGCACAGCGCCGCGGACGTATCGAATCCATGGATGAGCGCGGCGGCATGAAGATTGTTAAGGGTATGGTTCCGCTGAGCGAAATGTTCGGCTACTCCAACACCCTGCGCTCCCTCACCCAGGGCCGCGCCTCCTTCTCCATGCACTTCGAACACTACGAAGCCGTACCGTTCTCGATCGCCGAAGAGGTGATTGCAAAACGCCGCAAAGAAGGAAAGATTCGATAGGCTCCGCTTCCCGAATCAGCAAAAGGCCCCGATCAATATCGGGGCCTTTTTTATTCATGCGAATGCAAAATCAACGCCCCCTCCCGCAAGCACACATTGCCTGTTGTACTGCCTGCCAAATCCAAACAAAGAGTCTGACTGAACGAAAAAACACCTTTAAAGTTATAGTATATTAGAAAACATTCTTGAAACCGGAATTCCCCCCTGTTATTCCAATGCCGCACGGGGGAGGATATGCCGCATAACAGCGTCCATTTTAAGAATATGCTGCCGCCGGAAGAGGTGCTGCCCAACGGAAGGTGCGCATCGAAAACACTGCTCGAAGACCTCTGCGGCCGGTTTGAAAAAAGCACCGGCGAAATTATTGTGTTCGATTTTCCCCGGCGGTCGGACGCTGATGGACGCTGTATGCTCAAACCGCAGCGCCACCCCCGCTGCCGCGCGGTTTCCTGCCCGTCGGGAACGGAATGCCGACAGCTCTGGAAACACCACCTCGAACTGGCCATCGGTTCACACGCCATTGCCCAGTGGCAGTGTCCGGGAGGGAATACGGCCTTTGTCGGCAGTGTCT
>QKFE01000161.1 GCA_003252225.1 Kiritimatiellales bacterium
CCGGATGATCTGGCGTCGATCATCTATACGTCCGGGACTATCGGTCGTCCCAAGGGAGTCATGCTGACTCACGCCAACATGCTTGCCAATGCGTTTGCCGGAGTAAGTGCGGTCCCCGTCTGTCCCGAGGATCTGTTTCTTTCCTTTCTGCCCTTATCCCACACCCTGGAACGAACGGTCGGTTATTATCTGCCGATCATGACCGGCTCCTGCGTCGCCCATGTCCGTTCGCTGGACAAACTGGCCGAGGACCTCAAGCTCGTTCGTCCGACCCTCCTTGTCGCGGTGCCGCGGATCTTCGAGCGATTTCAGCAGCGCATCGCTTCCCGTTTGGCGAAAGCCCCTCGCTGGAAACGTTTGCTCTTCGACCTGACCGTAACCGTCGGTTGGCGACGTTTCCAAACGATTCAGGGCCGCGAGGGGTGGTCACCGCTGTTGCTCCTGTGGCCGTTGCTGGACCGGTTGGTCGCCCAGCCGATAAGAAATCTTCTGGGGGGGAGAATCCGTCTGGTGATCAGCGGTGGCGCCCCACTCAGCCCGGAGATTTCTCGAATATTTCTGGCCTTTGGCGTGAATATTCTGCAAGGCTACGGGCTGACCGAAACCAGCCCCGTGGTTTCGGTCAACAGGATGGAGGACAACCGGCCGGAGACCGTCGGACCGCCTCTTCCCGGGGTGGAAATCAAACTGGCCGAAGGGAGTGAATTGCTGGTGCGCGGAGCCAGTGTGATGAGCGGATACTGGGGTAACCCTGAGGAGACGGCCGAAGTCCTCGATCAGGATGGGTGGTTGCATACTGGAGACCTGGCCAGTCTTGATGGCGATGGGTATATCTCGATTATCGGCCGCAGCAAAGAGATCATCGTTATGTCCAATGGCGAAAAAGTCCCTCCTGCCGATATGGAACAGGCGATTACCGGAGATCCGTTATTCGAGCAGGTGATGATCGTCGGAGAGGGAAAACCTTTTTTGTCGGCATTGGTGGTTTTGGACGAAGGCGAATGGACAAGGCTGGCGGAATCGATGGGCATCGATCCACGGCAGCCGGACGTTTTCGACGACAATCGAGTCAAATCGGTCTTGCTGGAGAGGATTGCCGCTCGCCTGAAACCCTTCCCCGGTTATGCGCGAGTGCGACGGGTGCTGGTCAGTCGTCAGGCATGGGACGTGGAAGGCGGCTTGTTGACCGCCACCATGAAGCTCCGGCGCGCGAAGGTGATGGAGCGATATAAAAAGGAGATTGAAGATATGTATGTCGGGAGCTGATTCCTTTCAGTGATCCATCGAGAAAGAACAGTCCGTTTGACAATTCAATCCCTTGATGAAACCAGAAAGAAGGCATCCATCCATGGGAGGCCTTGGTTGGTTTGGTTAAGGTCTTTTGAGTTTAACTGAGGGGGATTAACTTGTTAACCTAAAGCGATGACTGAGGATTCAGTTCGCCAGATGCTGGAAAACGCCGGAGCCCGCACCGCGTCCCGTGGCGGACGTACTGAAGATTACGGTGCGCCACGGGAATTTTCCTTTGAAGTCAAAGGCGTTTTCCCAACGGTCTGATGCTGCACATCGTTGCCCGGCAATTCAATTATCGGGAAGCCTGGGAAGAACAGCGAGTAGGGTGCATTCCATGCACCGATTGAATCGACGGAAATCGTGCGCGGAGCGCACCCTACGATTGGATTTTGTTTTTGCGGGAAAAACAAAATCAACCGTCGTTACCCCATGGGGGCATTCCGTGCACCATTTTGAATTGACGGAATCGTGCGTAAAACGCACCCTACGAAATATCAGTTCATATCACTTCCACATCCGGCAGATTCACAAAAACCTGTTCCACAGTTCGGTTCTGAGACAATGCCTTTATCACCAAGGGCAAAGGCTCCACCCAGATTTCCGGAAAATCTCTTTCGCCGGGTTCGATAATGGGAAAGGCCAACTTTTCCGTGGGTGGATCGAATTCCGCCGTAACCCCTTCCTTATTCCCCCGCGCGTCGATACGATACCAGCCGAATTTTTTGAGATAAACGGCGTTCAACCCGTGCAAGCAATAAGGGCCGCCCGATGCCAGCCGCAGCCGCTGATAACAGAGTCCGGCCGGAATGTGGTTGGCGCGCAGCAGTGCGGCCAGGAGGTGACTTTTGGCGTAGCAGTACCCTGTGGCGTGAATCAATACATCCGAGGCTTTGCAGGTGACGGGGTTTTGCCGGTAATCCCAACTGTGGTGAATGCCGTCGCGAACGAACTCGAAGCAACGTTTGGCAATCGCCTCATCCGAAGCACAACCTTCGGCGAGTTCAGCGGCTTTGGCTCCGATCAGAGGATGTTGCCAATCGATGTATTCGCTGTTTTCCAGATATGGTTCGTGCATAGCGGCCGTCTATCCGAGGCAAATGGACTAATCAATGTTCTTCGCAGGTTGTCCATCAGGATTCCCGCGATCCGATTCCGTTAATAATACAGCAGAATTTTATTGAGTTGCCGGTTATTATCGCTATGCTTGGTTAAACCTGCAATGATTTCAGGCGGGAGCCCGGATTCCGGCCACCTGAAAACCCGGATGCGGATAAAAGGGAGGGGACTTCACCCCCACCCCAGCCCTCTCCCTTGACGAGAGAGGGAGTTGATTGGTTGCCGGATTATCCGTTTCCGCTCCACAGCGAAAGTCCGACTGATGATAAAGCTTTACTCGCCGGAAAATGAAGTTCAACTCACGGTTTTAAAAAG
>QKFE01000008.1 GCA_003252225.1 Kiritimatiellales bacterium
CGACCGCGCATTTAATCTGCCGAAAACCAAATCCGTAGGTTAATTCAGGTTCAATACATTTTATAAGCACTCCAGGCCTTGCCGGGAGTGCTTTTTTTGTTCATTCCAATGGAAGAAAAACAATTAGTCCGACTACAGAAATACCTCGCCGACTGCGGCCTGGGTTCACGGCGGTTTTGTGAAAAGCTGATTGAAGCGGGGCGTGTTTCGGTTGACGGAAAAACAGTCACGGAACTCGGAACGAAAATCGACCCGTCCGGGCAGGTGGTGAAATGCAACGGGAAGGTTGTATCAATTGAACCGCCGGTGACGATTCTGGTGAATAAACCGCCGAAGGTGATCTGCACCTCGGACGATCCGCAGGGACGCACGACGGTGCTTGATTTGCTGGATGATCTGCCGGAACGCGTTTACACGGTCGGCCGACTCGATTTTATGAGCGAAGGGCTGATTCTGGTTACGAACGACGGCGAACTTGCCCACGCGCTGATGCACCCGCGCTATCACATTGAAAAAGTGTACAAGGTATGGATCGACACGCCGATCGGTCACCACCAGCTGCAGAAAATGAAGCGCGGAATTGCCAGCGGCGGCGAAACGCTGCGGGTGCTTGATATCGATGAAGGTCAGCACACCCGACAAGGCGTCGAATACACCATCACACTGGGTGAAGGCCGTAACCGGCATATCCGCCGGCTGATGGAACACTTTGAAAAAAAGGTATTCCGTTTAATGCGTATTTCGATCGGCCCGATCCGGCTGGATGAACTGAAACCCGGTGAATGGCGGCGGGCAAAACCGGCAGAATTGAAACTGCTCCGCAAGACGATCGCCGAAAAGAGACACTCGGCCTAACCGAAAAAGAGTCCCGACTTTTAACCTGAAAGCGCTCTGCTTTTTGTTTCACTTACTCTGACGATCGTCAGTATAACTGTAACACCCCTCCCCGCGCCCCACCCCCTTATTACGTGCTGATAAAAAGGATTTCAGCCTGCTTTCCGGTTCCGTGACTTTTTTTTTGAAGCCGCTTGACTAAATCACGGAATAAACTACCTTGTTGCTCATATTTAGAACATTGAGAGCGGCGTGAGGGAACTGGCCCGTTGATCGCCCGGCAACCTGAGGATCGGTTAAGGTGCCAAGGCCAGGCTTTGCAGCGCAAAGCAGCGATGTGACCCGATAAGGGAAAATTCGATTGTCTTTCCTTCAAAGTATTCCCCGCGCGTTTTCTGGAGAATTAACGGAAAGGAAAGTGAAAATGAGCAAACTGGAAACAAAGTGCCTCCACGCCGGCTACACGCCGGAAGCCACCACAAAATCTCATGCAGTTCCGCTTTACCGGACGGCGGCTTACCGCTTCGACAGCACGGAACATGCGGCCAATCTTTTTGCCCTGAAAGAATTGGGCAATATTTACACGCGGCTGATGAACCCGACGACGGCGGTACTCGAAGAGCGGATGGCGGCGCTTGAAGGCGGCGCGGCGGCATTGGCGCTGGCATCGGGAACGAGCGCTATTTTTTACAGCGTCATCAACCTCGCGCAGGCGGGGGATGAAATTGTTTCGGCGAACAATCTTTATGGCGGAACCTACACGCAGTTTAACGATATTCTGCCGCAGTTGGGTATTCACGTTAAATTTGTCGATCCGTCCGATCCGCAGAATTTTGCATCCGCAATCAACGAAAAAACTAAAGCGGTTTTCTGCGAAACCATCGGCAATCCGGCGTTGGAACTGGTCGATATCCGTGCAATTGCCGACGTTGCGCATGCACACGGTCTGCCGCTGATTGTCGACAGTACGTTCACTTCCCCCGCCCTTTTGCGCCCGATCGAGCACGGTGCGGATATTGTCGTGCATTCGCTCACAAAGTGGATCGGCGGACACGGCACGGCCATCGGCGGCATTGTGGTCGATTCGGGCAAGTTTGACTGGACGACCGGGAAACACCCGCTGCTTTCGGAGCCGGATCCGAGTTATCACGATATCCGTTATGCCACCGATCTGGGCGACCTGAGCCCCCTCGCCTATATTCTGCGTATGCGGCTCGTTCCGCTGCGCAACCTCGGCGCGGCGCTTTCACCCGATAATGCGTGGATGGCTCTTCAGGGTATTGAAACCCTCCCGCTGCGGATGGAGCGTCATTCGCAAAACGGCCTTGCGGTGGCCGAACACCTCAAAGCCAACGGAAAGGTTGAGTGGGTTAAATATGCCGGCTACGACGAAAAAGCGGCCGAATACCTGCCGAACGGCGCCGGCGGAATGGTTGTGTTTGAAGTGAAAGGCGGCGAAGCAGCCGGGCGTAAATTCATTGAAAGCCTCAAACTCTTTGCCCATTTGGCAAATGTCGGCGATGCGAAGAGTCTGGCCATTCATCCGGCCAGCACAACGCATTCACAGCTTTCCGCCGAACAGCAGATTGCGGGCGGTATTACTCCCGGCCTGATCCGCCTTTCCGTTGGACTTGAACATATCGACGATATCCTGTCTGATATCAATTCGGCTCTGGCCGGAATTTAAAACCGACGGAATCAGAACGGGATCATAAATGACAGGATGATTCCTTCATCCTGTCATTTAATTGTCCTGTTCGTATTAGGGGATGTAATGGAAGTTCAAACGCAGTTTTTAACGTACGAAAAACTCCGGCTGCACGACGGAAGCGATTTCGGCCCCGTCACGATTGCCTACGAAACCTATGGCAAACTCAATGCCGACAAAAGCAACGCGGTTTTGATTTTCCACGCGCTTTCCGGATCGCAGCACGTTTGCGGATTCAACCCGGCCGTTAAAGGCGTCGGCGAGCGCTGGAACGCGGAATGCCAGACCGGCTGGTGGGATGGATTCGTCGGGCCGGGAAAAACGATCGACACCGACCGGTTTTTCGTCGTTTGCGCCAACTATCTCGGCGGCTGTTACGGCACCACCGGCCCCTCTTCCATCAGCCCCGAAACCGGCCGCGAATACGGCGGCGATTTCCCCCATATTTCTTTCGGCGACATCGTCGATTCGCAACAGCCCCTTTTTGAAAAACTGGGCATTGGGAAATTCCACGCAGCGATCGGTTCATCCCTCGGCGGAATGATGGTGCTCAATTTTGCCGCGCGCTATCCGGAAAAAGTCAACCGCGTCATTCCGGTTGCCTGCGGACTGCAATCCACCACGCTGACGCGGGTTCACAATCTGGAACAGATTCTGGCCATTGAAAATGACCCCAATTTCAATAACGGTCACTATTACGAAGGCCCGCGGCCTTTACGCGGCCTCGCGCTGGCCCGGATGATTTCGCATAAAACATTCGTTTCACTCCACGACATGGAAGAGCGGATGAGCGATAAATGCGAACAGGAGCAGGATGAATTTTCGTGGTATAAAATCCGGACGCCGCTGGAGTCATACATCCTGCATCAGGGGCGGAAATTCCTGCGCCGTTTCGATGCCAATACCTACCTCTATTTAGTGGCGGCCTGGAGCAACTGCAATTTGCTAACCGACTGCGGGCTTGAAAAATACACCGATGTTTTCGCCCGTTGCCGCGATCAGGAATACCTGATTTTCACCATCAATTCCGACGTCTGTTTCTACCCCGACGAACAGGAACAGATTCGCGACGAACTGACCGGCGCCGGCGTGAAAAACCGCTTTATCCGCATCACGTCCGACAAAGGACACGACTCCTTCCTGATCGAACCGGATCTCTATTCCGCTGAAATCAAAAACATGCTGGAGAAAGATTTTTCATAGACTCACTCTGGTAACAGGGATATTCTGCGAACATGCTTAACTCACAAGACATTACTGATTCACTGAGGCGTATCATGCCGGAACTCCGGAAGGAGTATGGCGTGACATCGCTCGGCATTTTTGGGTCAACTGCAACCGGGAAAGCGACCGAAAGCAGTGACATTGACGTGCTGATTGAATTTGATCAGCCGTTGGGACTTAAATTCATGGAACTCGCGGAAAGACTGGAACAGGCTGTGTCCCGCCCTGTTGATATCCTCACTCCGGAGGGACTCCGAAGCATTCGCCAGCCGGAAATCGCCCAAAGCATAAAAAACTCCCTTCGCTATGTCTAAGCGTACACAAAAAGCCTCTATACTGGATATGATTGAGGCCGTTGAGCGCTCAATTCTGTATTGTGACGGACACAATTATGATTCGTTTATCCGTGATCACAAAACGCAGGATGCCGTTGTTCGCAACATCGAAATCCTTGGCGAAGCCGTAAAAAACATTGATCTTTCTTTTCGGGAAAACCACCCGGAAATCCCGTGGAAAAATATTGCAGGAATGCGCGATAAACTTATTCACGATTATTTCGGCGTGAACTTTGATGTCGTCTGGAGCGTCGTAAAAGACAACCTCCCGCCGATGCTTCCTGTACTTAAAGAATTGATTTCGGAAACAGAATAAGGATGCCGTGGTTTGAAGACAGAGGGGATTCGATTGTTCTGAATATCCGCGTCGTTCCGCGCGCCGCCAAAGACGGGGTGCAGGGGGTGCTGGGCGATGAGCTGAAAGTACGCATACAAGCCCCGCCGGTTGAAGGCAAAGCGAACGCGTATCTGGTCAAATATCTCGCTAAACTTTGGGATATTCCGCGCGCGGACATTGAAATCCTTTCCGGCGAAACAGGGCGCAATAAGCGGCTGCAAATCTCCCGCCCGAATACTGAATTACGTAAAACATTGTTGTCATTCGAAAACGGATAAGCCATCAATACGGCACATGAAAGGTATTATTTTATTTTTAAGCGCGCTTCTTCTTTTCGGCTGCACGGAAAAAACACCGCCGTATTCTGTTAATAAAAAACCGGTTGTATTTGTCAGCATCCCGCCGCAGGCCGGACTAGTTAAAACAATCGGCGGGGATTTAATCGAGGTTCGGACGCTGGTCGGCGAAGGGCAATCGCCCCATTCCTATGAGCCGACTGCGCGCCAGCTGACCCGCCTGGGTGAAGCAGATGCTTTTCTGACGATCGGCGTTCCGCTTGAAAAAGCCCTGCTGAAAAAAATCGAACCGCTCTATCCCGACCTCCCGCTCTTCCGCACCCAAACGGACATCGCGCTCCGAAGCATGCCGCATGTTCATCACGGCGAAGCGTGTTCGAACGAGCACGGCGCAAAAGATCCGCATATCTGGCTGAGCCCGAATAACGTAATGCTCATCGCCGCGAATACAGTGGCGGTGCTGAAAAAATCCGACCCGGAAAACGCCGGAATTTATACGGATAACTTTGAACAGCTGAACGGGAAGCTGGAAAAAATTAAGGGTGAAATCGCCGCGAAATTAGCCCCTTATAAAGGCCGCCGGTTTTATGTTTTCCATCCGTCGTTCGGTTATTTCGCCGACGAATTCGGACTCGAACAGATCCCGATTGAACTCGATGGGAAAACCCCTTCGCCCCGCCAGCTGACCGCATTGATTGAGCAGGCAAAAGCGGACGGAGTGAAAATTATTTTCGTGCAGAAACAGTTCCCTGCCGACAGCGCAGAGGCCGTCGCCGACGCCATCGGCGGAAAAGTGGTTCAGCTCGATCCGCTGGCCGAAGATGTTGTTGCCAACCTACAGAAAATTGCGGATTCTATTGCGGATTCTTATGAATGAATTTAACTAACCGACGAATACACTGAAAACACGGTAACACACCGGACAGCCTTCAGTATTCCGTGGTTCTTTTTTATGAGCAATCCGATCAAAATTGAAAACCTGAGTTTCTCTTACGGAACCCTTCCGGTACTGGAAAACGCCAGTTTGACGATTGAGGAAAAAGAGTTTGTTTCCGTCGTCGGCCCAAACGGCGGCGGAAAAACAACCCTGCTCAAAATCGCGTTGGGCCTGCTCGAAGCACAGTCCGGCAGCGTGTCGGTTTTCGGTTTGCCGCCGCAGATCGGCTGCAAACAGATCGGCTATCTTCCGCAGTACGCAAACCTCGATTCAAAATTTCCGGTCACGGCCCTCGATGTGGTGCTTATGGGCCGGCTCGGAAAAACACGCCGTTTCGGCCTGTATTCAAAATCCGACCGTGAAACTGCGCGCGAAAAACTCAACCGGGTCGGACTATCGGATCTGCACAACCGGCCCATTTCAGCCCTTTCGGGCGGGCAGAAACAACGGGTATTGATTGCCCGCGCACTCGTTTCCGATCCCAAACTCCTGCTGCTGGATGAACCGACTTCGAGTCTGGACGATTATGTTGAACAGGAACTTTTCGACCTGCTGCAGGAACTGAACGATGAACTGACCATCGTCGTTGTTTCGCACGATGTCGCCTATGTTTCGAAATATGTTCAGAAGGTCATCTGCGTCAACCGGCAGGTGCACATCCATCCGGTCAGCGCAGTCGACGAAAATATCATCCATAAAATGTACGGCGAACACGTGCACGCCGTCCGCCACGATCAGGAGCATGGCCATGACTGATTTTTTCAATGCCCTGCTTCACCACAGTTTTCTACAGCACGCGCTGCTCGCAGGGCTGCTGGTCAGTATTTCCAGCGGAATTGTCGGGACGTATGTCGTCACTCGCCGCATCACTTACCTCGCCGGCGGCATTGCCCACTGCGTACTCGGCGGCATGGGGTTTGCGCGCTATATGCAGACCGTACACGACTGGGCGTTTTTTACCCCGATGTTCGGCGCGTTGCTGGCCGCCCTGTTAGCCGCCTTCATCATCGGCGTTGTAAACCTGAAAGCCGAAGAGCGGATCGACACCGTCATCTCCGCTTTCTGGGGAATGGGCATGGCGGCCGGCATTCTCTTCATTTCGAAAACCCCCGGCTACGGCGAAGATCTGATGGCCTACCTTTTCGGAAACATCCTGCTGGTTACGCAGCGCGACCTGTTGTTGATTGCCGGGTTGGATCTTTTCATCGCAGCAACCGCCTTTTTATTCCACAAACAGTTTGTCGCCGTCTGTTTCGATGAAGAGTTCGCGCGGCTCCGAGGAGTCAATACCCAGCTCTTCTACTTCCTGATGCTGGCACTCACCGCATTGACGGTGGTGCTGATGGTTTCAATCGTCGGGATTGTCATGGTGATTGTGATGCTGACCCTTCCCGCAGCAATCGCCGGGCGTTTCTGCCGGAGGATGGGGCCAATGATGGCACTGGCCGCCGGCCTTTGCGCCCTGTTCACTTTTTCCGGGCTGGCAATCAGCTACCAACCCGACCTTCCGGCCGGCGCAACCATCATCCTTCTGGCGGGAATAATCTATTTAATTACTTTAACTGCCCGGCGCTAATTGGCACATCAAGTGCTTTATTAGACGTTATGAAAACGAAAAAGAGGACACTAGGACTGGTGGATATGGATCTCGGTCTCTTTGTCAGTTATGAACTGACCGCCGAATCCCTCTCCACAAAACTCTTCCGGCATTTCACCCTGCATTCCGTTCCGCTGCATAGCGTGCTGGATTTCAGGAAGGCGGAAGAAGAGGACGTAACCCCGTTAAACCGGGTAAACTGGCTCAAACGGACTCGAAACCGGAACTTCAATCCGGTTTACACCCTTCGGGCGAATGAAAAATCTCCGCGCGTTTTTATGCGTTTGCGTCAGGGCTCCCACTTTGAGCTCAGCCAAATCGTGGAGAAGAAAAATGCATCCCCCCTATTCTAAACCGGCAGGAATAACCAAGCTCAGCCCGGCAGGTTCGGGTTCCGTAATGGCTTACGAACTGGATGGAAACTTTATCGTGGGAAAACTCTTCGGGGTTTTCCCTTTTAAATTGCTCGGAATCGAACACGTCGAAACCATCCGGCTCGCAACGCGCAAAGAAATTCCCCCAACCGTGCTACAGCAGTTGACCAAATCGCCCGACCGCGCAATTTATCTGATCCAATGCGATAACGGCGAAAAGCTGTTTCTCAATCTTGAGGGACGCGGCCACTTCAAACTGAGTCAGGCCATTGCCCGTTATCACAATCAGCTTGAGCGCATGGCCGCGGCGTAACCCTCAATTGATGATTTCTCCGGGGAATCTGGCGCATTTTCCGCATCAAGCGTATCTGCCAACACCTGCGCCTCACCGATCCGCTCCGTCAGCACATACGGTGGTTTGTATTCAGATTCAGGTCATATTAGGTTCGTCACAAAAAGGCACAAGAATTACAAAATTTACTCACGGGTTGCTTCCATCGCATCCGGCAATTGCTTAAAACCCCCAAGCTCCAATGCCGGGATTTCCGGAATCTGGCCGCCGATAATGCCCTGCATGTCGCCATAGAGCCCGACCGTGTTTTTAATCACGCGTTCAATCTGCTTTTCGCGCTCCTTCCATTGCTTTTCCATGGCGCGGCGTTCCCGGGCAACCTGATCCTGCATCCCGGTAAAGGCTTCTACAATACCTTCAATTTTCTGTTTAAACTCCGTCCCGGCCAGATACTGGTAAAGGATTTCCATTTTTTCGTTTTTACCAACCGATGACTGCCGCTCACGATCCAAAGCAACCAGTTGTTGCCTCAAAGCCGCAGCCAACGGAATCGCCGACATGGGATCAGACACCCACACCCCATCCACTTCGCCGAAACGGGCAATATGCTCAGGCAGGGAAACGGAAACCAGAACCGAAACCGCCGCACGGGTTTCGATCATGTCATCCTTGAGTTTTGCAATCCACTGTGCATTCCACGCCTTGGTATTCTTCATTTCCCACAGCAGCACACCGCACTCATGACCGAATGGCGTTTTCACCGTCTGGATCAAATCCGCCCCGCGGATACCTTTCGGAACCGGCGCAATATCATCGTGCGGGAAAAAGGATTTCAGCTGTGCTTCAAAATCCAGTTCCAGCACCTCTCCCTGCGTCTCCATCGATCCCTGCTCCGCCTTGCGCTTCATATCCTCAAGAGAATTGCGCAAATCATTAATAACCTTCTCTTTTTCCAAATCTTTCAACCGGTGCTGTTCAGCGGCTTTCCCTTCGGCCTCTTTACGGATGGTATCCCGCTCAGCATCGAGTTTGCGCTGAACCTCCAGTTCCGCATCCTCTTTCGCCTGTTCCAATTCACGCTGCTTTTTACGAAACTCCACTTCCTGCTGTTTATAGGTTTTGAGCGATTCCCGCTCCTCGGCCAGCGACTCCTCCAGCTCCTTCAGCTGGTCGCTGAATTTTCCTTCCGCCTGTTTCACCGCCTTCGTCTGAGCTTCTGCCAACTTTTCCGACAGCTGCTTTTTCACCTCGTCATCAAGCTTACGCTGGATTTCAAGCTCCATATCCTCTTTGGCCTGCTCCAACTCCCGCTGCTTTTTACGAAACTCCGTCTCCTGCTGTTTAAAGGCCTTTAGCGATTCATTCTGCTCTGCCAGCGAACCCTCCAACTCCTTCAACTGGTCAGTATATTTGCCCTCGATCTTTTTCGCCGCCTTCGCTTCGGCCTCTGAAAGCTTTTCAGCCAACTGCTTTTCAACCTCTTCGTCCAGCCGGTCACGTTGTGCATCCAGTGCCTCCTTTTCCGACTTAAACGCCTCCAGCTTTTTCTGCAACGCCGTCTCCCGCTCCAGCACCTCCTGCGACAGCTCCGCCTTCAACTGATCCCGAATCTGCCCCGCCAGCACATCCGAAATCTCAAATTCATACCCGCAGTTCGGACAATTAATTTTTCCCTGTTCCATCATTTCCCTCCTAAAAACTAAATAGTCATATCCTGAATTATACTTATCATTAATTGTATTGATGTCCGAAATTCCTCATCTGAGTACCTGACCTCTTGCATGGTCACATTTTCGGGATGATGGATTTTATTGCGAATAAATGTAGGAAGAGGAACGTCAAAAGTCTGCCCCACAACTCCGCGGTTCTCCCTAGTCCATGTTTTAGAGTTTTCGAGACCCCGGTCATGAAGAAAGCGATCAAATTCAGGGAGCGTCCATTTCTCACTTATTTCTTGAAGAAATCCGTACAGTTCATTGTGAAATTCAACTGTTGGCAGGTTGAAAGCATAATAATTCACTTCACCCCACGTCGGACTCCATGGCAACGCACCGCCTCCTGTCGTGAGTTTAATAATTTCGACATCATCCGTTTTTTTGAAAACAAATAGTCCTACCTTCCGAAGATGCTCAGAGATCAAGAAGTAGGGGGAGTGAGTCGCTAAAAAAATTTGATTTACTCTGGAAAGCTCAAATAGTGCATTGAGCAAGTTCTTTTGTCCCAACGGATGAAGGCAAAGCTCCGGCTCATCAATGAACAGAAAAAATGGTTTTCTTAAGTTTTCATCATCTGGATGTTTAACCAGTTCTTCAGCATAGACCTGGAGTAATGCCAGCGCAATCGACC
>QKFE01000302.1 GCA_003252225.1 Kiritimatiellales bacterium
GCCGCGATTTTATGCGCCGTATTCACGAAGGGCACGGCTGGGATGTGCTCGACCGCAAATCGGTGGTTGCAAAAGTGCTGCGGAAGTTCCCGGAGCTTCAGGATATTATTCTGCCGTCAAATACAACGGCGCCGCGGAAGGAAGTTCCAATGACTTCAACGCGCAGTTATGCCGAAAAGCAACGGCACCTCGAAAAAATCATGACGGTCGAGATTCCGGAAAATTCGAAGGAGATTGAAATCGCCCGCAGTTATGGCGACCTCCGCGAAAACGCCGAGTTCAAATATGCAAAAGAGCGTCAGGGCCTTTTGATGGCGCAGGGCGCGCAGTTGGCCGCAGATCTTGAAAAAGTGAAGCCGTCTGATTTTGCCGATGTTTCAACGAATACGGTGAATGTGGGTTGCGGCGTGAAGCTGGTTTATGCCGACAGTTCGGTTGAAACCTATTACATTCTCGGGGTGTGGGATCAGGACGAAACGCTTTCGATCATCTCCTGCGAAACCCGGCTGGCCAAAGCGCTGATGGGCCATGCTGCCGGCGACAAGGTTGAAATTCCGGCGGGCGAATGCGAAAGCGCCGAAATTTTAAAACTGCCCGAAGGTATCCGCCTGTGGATTAAAGGGTAGCGGAGTGAGTTGTTGGTTGAACCCGGCTTTCTGAAAAGGGGCCGGGTTTTTTTTGTGTTCAGACCCTCCGAAGGCCGTGCAGAAAATGAAGGGGGAGGGGGCCGGGGAGGGGGATTTTTACGCCGGCCCTTTCGCCGTGAAATGGAAGATCTAAAGTCCGTGACCCGTCCGGCTGTTTTCCATAGGATGCACGAAACTGGAGGTTTGAATGGATACAACCGGATCAGAATCCGCGCCCGAAAAAGAGACTCAGACAGCAGAAGCATCGGCCAATTCGTCGTCGCTTGAACTGGGAAAAGTGAAGCATGTGCTTTCGGTGAAAATGGAAAAGCCGGATGTGCATTACACCGCGATTACGCCGCTGGGCAAGGGATCGTTCGGGGAAGTCCACAGTGCGCTCGATACGCTGCTCGGCCGCGAGGTTGCAATTAAATCCTTAAAGGGGCAGTTCCGCAGCGTGGAAGAGGTGGTTGACCGCTTTCTGAAAGAGGCGCGCGGAACCGCGCAGCTGGAGCATCCCAATATTATGCCGGTACACGAAATGGGGGTGACGGACGAGCTGGGCATCTATTTCACCATGAAAAAAATAGAGGGAGAAACACTCAAGGAAATTCTCGACCGGCTGGATGCAAATACCTCCTTTTATAAAAAGAAATACCCGCTGAACCGGCTGCTGGAAATTTTTCTGGCGGTCTGCAACGGCGTTGCGTTTGCGCACAGTAAAGGGGTGATTCACCGGGATCTGAAACCGGCCAATATCATGATCGGGGAATTCGGCGAAGTGCTGATTCTCGATTGGGGGCTGGTGAAAAAGCTGGACGATCCGGAGGGGCTGCACAGCGATGTGCAGCTGCGGATGGATGAGCTGGATTCGGGGTCGCAGACTGTGGACGGCGCGATTTCGGGGACGCCGAATTATATGTCGCCGGAGCAGGCGGAAGGAAAAATCGACGACGTTGATTTTCAGAGCGATGTCTACAGCCTCGGGGCGATCCTTTATCATATCCTGACCTTTCTCCCGCCGTTTGAACGGACGCAGTTGCGGAAGCTGCTGGAAAACGTAAAGGCGGGCAAATTTGAAGCGCCGATAAAACGGCGGCCCGAACTTAAAATTCCGAAAGAGCTGAATGCAATCTGTCTGAAGGCGATGGCGCGGTATCAGATCAGCCGCTATGCGACGGTTGAAAAACTGTCGAACGATATTCGTAATTATATCGGGCACCGCGATGTGACGGCATACAAAGCCCCCCGGCATATCCGTTTCTGGAAAGCGTGCAAGCGACATCCGATCCGATCCAGTGTCGCCGCCGCCGCTCTTGCTGCAGTTCTTCTGACGTATGCGGCGCAGTGGGCGATTCTTTACGGCAGTTTTGACGGCGAGAGAAAACACGCGGAAGCGATGCACGCGGAGGCTGCCGGACTGGTGAGTGAAGCAAAGGGGGTGTTTGACCGTTTGCAGACAATTCGCTCGGCGGCGGTGCTACAGGAAAAATCGGACGAAGAGAAGGCCGTTGAACGCGAGCTGGCTGAACGGAACCGGCAGATTGACGGCTGTTTTAATTTGGCGCTGAGTTTTTACGATGCCATTCCGCAGCAGTACCGGAAAACAAAGCCCGTAATGGCCGGATATCACGGCGTGATGCGGGATCTTTTCGATTATGCCTTTTATCGGAACGATCTGCTCGGCGCGGCGCAGCGGTATACAGAGCTGACGAACCGGTTGGATGCCAGCGGGATTCAGCTGAATCCCGAGGGTGCTGCCGAACTCGGAAACGTTGCGCGTAAATTAGCTGGTGAACGGTCGCTCGAAATTACCGGTGGAAAAAATGTGGATGAGTTTATGGTTTGGCCGCTGGTGCCCGATCCGAAGACAAAAGGCGCCTGTTTGGTTCCGGGGGATCCGGTGGCCCGCAGTAAAACGTTCCCCTATTCCAAGGAAGGCCTGACGAATGAAACATTTTTGATTTGGGCGACTCATGTGAACGGCGGATTTGTTCCGTATCCTGTTTATCTCGAACACGGAGAGCAGTTGACGGTCGAACTGAACCTGCCGGACGCAATTCCCGACGATATGGCCT
>QKFE01000144.1 GCA_003252225.1 Kiritimatiellales bacterium
ACTCGGGGATCCATAGCGGCACGACCGACAGCACCGCCGCGCCGGCAAAAAGCAGCGGGTGGTCGAGCTTCGAGAATTTGCCTATATCGATGCCCTTGAAGGGGACTCCCCGTCCGCGAAAATACAGGTCGATTATCCATTCGATCAGTCGGTATTTCCGCCCGAGATGGTGGCGCCGACTTTTCTCTGGCATGACGCGAATACGGAAGCCAATGTCTGGCTGATCAAAATCACGCTGGAAAAATCCCCCCCTGTTTTTGTGCTTACTTCGGCGGAACAGCCTGCATTGATTATTGATCCCGTCGCGGTCAGTTCGGCAAACCGGGATTATAAACCCTCGGAGTACGATCAGGCGGCAAAAGCATGGATTCCTTCCGGTGAGCATTGGGAATTTATCAAGGAATCTTCCGTCGATCAGGCGGCGGTCGTAACAATCTATGGCTTTAACGCCCAATCTCCGCAGCGGCTTTTGTCGAGCGGGCAGATAACGTTGCGAACCTCGCCCGATCCGGTCGGCGCCCCGATTTTTTACCGCGATGTTCCCCTGATGCCTTCTTTAACGGCAAAAGGAATTCAACCGCTTCCGCCGGAGGCCTTTTCCAGCATTTCCTGGCGCCTGCGGGATATTTCAAAGGAGTCGGCCCCGGCGGTATTGAAAGACATGCCTACGTGCGCCAACTGTCATTCCTTTTCGCGGGACGGCTCGGTATTGGGAATGGATCTGGATGGCCCCAACGGCGATAAGGGCGCGTACGGTCTCGCGCCGGTTGAGCCGAAAATGGTGATAGAGGAGGAAGATATCATTACATGGAACTCCTATGCGGATACGCCGGAGGGCCATATGAACTTCGGGCTGTTTTCAAGTGTTTCCCCTGATGGACGATATGTGATCAGTACCTTGAACGAGGCGACGTATATCCAGAACTACAAGGATTTCCGCTTCCTGCAGTCGTTCTATCCAACGCGGGGAATACTGGTGGTTTATGACCGGACGACGAAAGAAATGAAGCCGCTTCCGGGCGCGTCTTCCGCAGAGTATGTCCAGTGCAATGCCTGTTGGTCGCCGGATGGAACGGAGCTGATTTTTTCCCGCGCGCCGGCCAAGGATGCTTTCGCGTCTGCAACGCCCTCGGAATATTCGGGCGATCCACGCGAAACCCAGCTCAAATATGACCTGTATCGCATTCCTTTTAACAAGGGGGAAGGCGGCGTCGCGGTTCCCGTCAAAGGCGCGTCAAAAAACGGCAAGAGCAACTCGTTCCCGAAAATCTCTCCGGACGGCAAATGGCTGGTTTATGTGCAGAGCGAAAACGGGCAGCTCATGCGGCCGGACAGCAAGCTCTATATTTTGCCGGTCGAAGGCGGCGAACCCCGCGAACTGAACTGCAACCTGAACCCCATGAATTCATGGCACAGCTGGTCGCCCAACAGTAAATGGCTGGTATTTTCTTCCAAAGGATTCAGGCCTTTTACCCAGATGTTTTTGACGCATATAGATGAGCGGGGGATGGATACCCCGGCGGTGCTGATTCCCAACTCGACGGCAGACAACCGGGCCGTCAATATCCCTGAATTCCTGAACGGCCCGAATGAGGCCATCGCCGAAATCAACGCCCCGACACAGCTTTCCTATAAATATTACGAAGAAGGCGTTAACCTCTTCAATCAGGGCGATCGTGAAGGCGCTCTGGCGAAGTTTGACGAGTCGATTGCGCGCAATCCCTATTACGCGCCCGCCCACAGAAACAAGGGTCGCGTTCTGCTCGCAATGAGTCAACAGTCCGAAGCCATTGCCTGCCTTAAAAAAGCGGTGGAACTTCAGCCGGATGATGATGTTGCGCATTGTGGAATAGGCGTTATTCTGGCGTCGCAAGGCCAGCCCAAAGCTGTTGCATACTACCAAAAGGTGCTCCGATCCTATCCGTACCTGTTGCAGACCCGAAAGCAGCTCGCGGATATGTACCGGAATCAGGGGAACCATGCAGCCTTCGTCGCGGAATATAACCGTTATCTGGAGTATGCGCCGGACGATCTGGAAACGAGGATGACGTTAGGGCTTACCTATTTAATGATGCAGCAGGGCGACCTCGCGGCACAGCAGTTTGAAATCGTGCTGAGTTATGATCCGAACCATCAGAAAGCCCTGATCTATCTGGCCTATGCGGTGATGAACAAAAACCCCGGCAAAGCCGTGCAGCTGACTCAGCGTGCGGTTCAGCTTAGCGGTTACCGGGATGCCGTAAGCCTTTATGCGCTGGCTGCATCCTATATTTCTGCTGGCGACCCCGCGACAGGGGTCACGTATGCCAGAGAGGCGCGGAAGATCGCCGGTGAAACGGGCGATGTTGATCTCATAAAGAAGATTGACCAGGTGTTGCGGCAGTATGCACAGGGGCTGCCCGTTCGCTGAGGAGCGAACATGCCGCGAATAAATATGCTGGGAAGTCGTTGTGAATCCGGGTTTACTGTTGCGACCATTTTGCAGCAAAGAGGGAAACAGGATGCTTTCGCAGATTAATTCAGGGGCGGTTGTCGGGATTGAGGCCTTTCCGGTCGAAATAGAGGTGAATGCCGGGCACGGGGAGCCGAAAGTGGTGATTGTCGGGTTGCCCGATGCGGCGGTGCGGGAGAGTACCTTCCGGGTCTGGACGGCGATGAATAATTCCGGGCTGAAACTGCCGATGGGGCGGATAACCATCAACCTCGCGCCGGCCGATATGAAAAAGGAGGGGCCGAGTTTTGATTTGCCGATCGCCATTGGAATTATTGCCGCGCTCGGTGATCTTTCGGACGATCTGCTGCCCCGTATTGCCATTGTCGGCGAACTCGCATTGAGCGGCGCGGTTCGGAAAGTACGCGGTGTTTTGCCGATCGCGCTGCAGGCGCGCGACGCCGGGCTGAAAGCGATTATGGTGCCGGCCGAAAACGCCGAAGAAGCCGCCGTTGTCGAAGGACTGAAAGTGTTCCCCGTCCGCAACCTGCGCGAAGCGGTCGATTTTTTGAATCAGGATTTAAAGCTGGAACCGTACGATCTCGACATCCGTTCCGTATTTCAGGCCAACAGTTATTATGAAGATGATTTCGCCGACGTCAAAGGGCAGGAGAGTGCCAAACGCGCAATGGAGGTTGCCGTCGCCGGAAGCCATAATCTGCTGATGATCGGCCCGCCCGGAACCGGTAAAAGCATGATCGCCAAACGCATCCCTTCCATTCTGCCGGACATGACGCTCGACGAAGCGCTCGAAACCACCAAAATACACTCCATTTCCGGCTCGCTCAAATCGCATCAGGCGCTCGTCGCGAAACGCCCCTTTCATTCGCCGCACCACACCATTTCCGACGCCGGGCTATTGG
Source organism: Kiritimatiellales bacterium (assembly GCA_003252225.1). Taxonomy (GTDB): domain Bacteria; phylum Verrucomicrobiota; class Kiritimatiellia; order Kiritimatiellales; family Pontiellaceae; genus Pontiella. The sequence goes on from QKFE01000144.1 coordinate 3,355, forward strand.
GCGGCGGAACGAACCCGATGCCCGGCGCGGTGAGTCTGGCGCATAACGGGGTGCTTTTTTTGGACGAGCTTCCGGAGTTTCAGCGCAGTGCGCTGGAAGTGATGCGCCAGCCGCTCGAAGACGGCGATGTCACCATTACCCGCGCCGCCGGCAGCGTCACCTATCCCTGCCGTTTCATGCTGGTCGCCGCAATGAATCCCTGCCCGTGCGGTTACCAAACCGACCCGAAACGCGAATGCCGCTGTGCGCCGACGCAGATTGAGCGCTACCGTTCGCGCATATCCGGCCCGCTGCTCGACCGCATCGATATTCACGTTGAAGTCCCCGCCGTCGATTACGAACAGCTGCGCAAACTCGAAAAAGGCGAGCCTTCCGGCACTATCCGCGAACGCGTCACCCGTGCCCGCGAAATCCAGCAGAAGCGGTATGCCGCCGATCCCGGAATTCACTGCAACGCCAATATGCGCAGTAAAACGATGCACAAAGTCTGCCGGATGGAACCCGATGCCGAACAGGTACTGCGCACCGCGATGGCCGACCTCAATTTCAGCGCCCGCGCCTACGACCGTATTCTGAAAGTATCCCGCACCATCGCCGACCTCGCCGCCGCCGAAACCATCCAAACCCGCCACATCGCCGAAGCGATTCAATACCGCACGCTGGATAGGCAACTTTGGGTTTGAGGAACCACGGATAAACACGGACCGACACGGATATTCAAATCGGTACGGAAGCGGATCGGTTCACTCGCAGGCGTCAGTTTTGATTTTCGTATCGTCCGGGGCAATCCGTACTACTATCCGCCGATTTCTTTTATTTTCGGAAAGATTTTTCAAACAGAAGGACGCAAAGCACGCTAAGAACGGATGTTCAAACTTCGCGACCTTTGCGCTCTTCTGTTAATGAATTAGTGTCCATTCGTGTTAATCAGTGGGTCAATTTTGGTTGCGGCTATGCCGCGCTGGGTTTATCGGTGTCCATCCGTGGTTCAGCCTTGTTTTCCGGTTAAATTGCCCGGCTGAAATTGCCGTCGTAACTGCCGGGTATTTCCTGTCCGGAAAAAATGCGGCGGATTATTTCGGCGGCGGTTGAAGCGTCGGCGACGCCGTAAGTCAGATCGATGCGGAAGCTGCGTGCCCCGGCGGCGCGGAGTTCGGAAAGGTGTTCAACCAGCGAAAAGGGTGCTTCAAAAAACAGGACAAACAGGTCGCCGTTTTTTTCAATCCGCAGGGTTTGGTTTTTTCGGTCGGAAAGGGTGTCGCCGGAATCCGGTCGGTTGGCGGAAATCATCAGCGGGGTATGCTGATAAACGGGGACGATTGCGCGGTCGCCCAGCAGCTGAATCAGCGCCTTTAAATTATCGCCGGTATCTTCCGGCGAAAGCACCAGCTTTTGAATCCCGAGTGCCGCCCACTGTTGCGCCGCTTCGGAATTGAGGGTGTAAAGCGGCCAGTCGGCGGAAATATCGGTGCTTCCTTCGGCGGTTTTTAATGCCCCGATGTTTGCGATTTCGACGTGGGATACGGGATGCAGGATACGGGATGCGGGATTCCGCCGGATGACCGGGAGGGCATAACGAATTGGAGGGCGACGCTTCGTCGGAGCCATTGACTCGAAGTTTGGCTCGGACAGAGCCTCGCCCTCCAGTATGATTTCATCAATTCGTGCCAGCTCTTCTTCGGTGAGTTCGTCGAGCAGGGCGGGATCGCGCAGTTTAATGGACCAGTGTTCTTTCAGTAGCGTAGACGCGACGCCCTCGTCGCGTTTGGTTCGCACGGAATCATGGCGGGTATAACGCGACGCGGGCGTCGCGTCTACGAAACTCAGCGCCAGCTGTTCGAGGCGGGAAAAATGCTGCAGCTGCTTTTTTGCCCGGTATTCGGCGCTGAGTTTTTCGAGCAGGGTTCGGCGGGCTTCGTTTAAAATAGAGGCCGGAACAAACAGGCCGTTGTCGGCGATTTCCAGTTGGCGGGTTTCCCACTCGGTTTCGCCTGTTTTTTCAAAACACTTCCGGATGGCTTCGATGGTTTTGTCGGGTTGCCGGGCTTCGCTTAGTTTTTCGGCGCTATTAAGCGATACGGAAATCGGGTTTCGAGAGCTCGGCAACGTAGACGCGACGCCCTCGTCGCGTTTTTTTTGTTCCGTGCTCTGCGGGCGGAACGCGACGGGGGCGTCGCGTCTACGTTCTTCTTCGGCGAAAACAGCGTTGAGCTGAATACCGCCGGGTTTCAGCTGAATGGAAATATCGGCCGGTTTTTTCTGGCGATAGGTTCCGGGGCGGGGGGCTTCAAATTTATAGCGCTGGCGGACTTCCTGCGAAATGGAGCAATAAAGGGTTTGGCCGGGTTCTAAAAACGGGTGGCCGCCGGGCAGTTTGACCTCTATTTCCGATTCGGGCGGTATTTCAAATTTAAGGTGTTTTTTGCGGTCGTTTGAAAGGCGGATTTCGGCGGCGGAAAAACCGAAGGGTTCGGTTCCGGGCATTTCGATTTTCAGCCCGTCAAATTTCTGCAGCGCTCGGCTGGTTTTAAAACAGAGCCAGTGTTCGCCGTTTTCGGTCTTTATTTTCCCGATGGTTCCGATGATTGCGCCGCGGTGGCCGTTGGTGGTCGGGCCGATCGGGTTGGTTTCGGGGTTTTTCAAATAGAGGTCGGTGGCGGGGCGGCCGAAAATGGTCTGTATGTCGGAAAGCAGGGTTTTCTGTTCCGGTTCGGTCAGTCTGTTTTGCAGCCGTTTGCGGTAAAAGTCGGTGACGGCGCCGACATATTCGGGGCTTTTCATTCGCCCTTCAATTTTGAGCGACGCAACGCCGGTTTCGAGCAGTTCGTCGAAATAGGGGCCGACCGCGAAATCCTTCATCGAAAAGGGGAGTTTTTTTTCGCCGCGGTCATCGAAATTTTGACGGCAGCAATAGGCGCAGCGTCCGCGGTTACCGCTCCGTCCGGTCAAATGGGAGGAGAAAAGGCAGAGGCCGCTGTAGGAATAACAGAGGGCGCCGTGAATAAAAACCTCGGTTTCGATGCCGCAGTTTCGGGCGATATTTTTGATTTCGTTAAGGCTCAGTTCGCGCGCCAAAACCACCCGGGAAAAGCCGAGTTCCGCCAATTGTTTTGCGCCGTCCAGATTATGCACCGCCAACTGGGTGCTGGCATGAAGTTCGAGCCCCGGAAAAAAACGGCGGGCCATCCGGGCGACGCCCATATCCTGCACAATCACGCCGTCGGCATTCAGTTCGTCGATCCGCGCCAGCGATTCGAGGGCGGCGGGCAGTTCATTCTGCTGAACCAGCGTGTTGAAGGTGATGTAAACTTTCCGGTGGTGCGCGTGGGCGAAGCCGATGAGTTCGTCGAGCTGTTCGGTGGAAAAGTTGACGGCTTCGGCGCGGGCGGAAAAGCGGGGCAGACCGGCATAAACGGCATCGGCGCCGTAATGGAATGCCGCCCACGCCGCATCGGCGCTGCCTGCGGGGGCTAATAATTCGGATGGATGTGTGTGCTTCATCATCTGGGAAACCGGCAGGGTTTATCAGCGGCATTTGAATGTAAAGCCGGGAATGGAACGAAAGCCGCCGGATTTCTTTTCGCTTTGCCCGCGGCGGAATATTTGGTACTGAACAGGTGCTGTTTTAGGGGCGGTATTCCGGTGATCCGGGGAAATCAGGAGGCAAAAATGAAGATGGACTCAATTGTGTTTCGTGTAACGAAATGGTGGCTGAACAGCCTGGCTCTGATTGCGGTTGCGGTGGCGCTGATTGCGGCTCCGGCCTACGGGAAAAAGGACGATAAATCTGCGGGGGGAAAAGCAAGCGAGGCGGTTCAGGGGGCTGGAGAGGCGTCGGCCCAGTTTGTCCAGAAACTGGATGAAAGCGGGGTGCATAACTGGAGTCCGGATGAACTGGCGGCCTGGATTATCATCGGGATACTGATCGGCTCGGTTTTCGGAACAATCACTTCGTCCGGCTGTTCAACGTTTGTCCGGCTGGGAAAATTCACCCTCGGGCTGGGCGGTGCGCTGGTTGGCGGAATGGTGGTTCGTGTCGGCGAGATTGATCTGGGGTGGGGCGAAGCGGTGATCTCCTACGAAGAGCTTCTGTTCTCATTTTCCGCGGCGGTTCTTTTTGTGGTGATTGCCTGGGCCGCCCGCGCGCAGGCGATTAAGCGGGAAAAGAAGAAGTAAGCTTTTGGGACGCATAGCGGGCCGGTTCGCGGTAGGCGGCGTCCCAGTTTTTGAAGACCGGTTCGATTCCTTTTGCGCGGAGCATCGCGCAGAATTCGGGGATATCCCGGTTGTCGTCGATTTCAAACTGTTCGGTTGAATCCTCCGAATCGCTGCCGTAGCCGCCAACGGTGGTTTTGCTGGCGACGCTCATTTTGGAAATACCCAGCCCGGCCATTCCGTCGCGCACGCGGCGCGGTTCGCGGGTGGATAAAACCAGCGGAATTTCCGGCAGGCAGATGCGCAGCGCAAAAATAAACTGCGCGAGCATTTTTTCATTTACCGGGTGATCCGGCTGGAACCCGCCCAATTGGGGCCGAATGCGCGGGAAGGAGATGGAAACGCCGGCCTGCCAGTAATTTTTCAGCAGGTATTTTGCGTGGCGGTAAACACAGAGTAAATCGTGGCGCGGATCGGCCAAACCGAGCAGTGCGCCGATTCCGATGGTTCGCATACCGCCGCGAAGGGCGCGGCCGGGCGCATCAATCCGGGCGGAAAAATCGCGTTTATCCCCCCATCGGTGCATTTTTTCGTACACCGCCGGATCGTACGTTTCCTGATAAAGCGTAACGCCCGTGCAGCCGACATCCGCCAGTCGGCGGTATTCCGCTTCCGCCATCGGGAAAACCTCGATGTTCACATTATGAATATATTCGGCGGCAATCGAAACGCACTTTTCCAAATAGGGGACATCCGCTTCCGGCATCCGTTCGCCGGTCAGCAACACCAGCTCCTCCAAATGCATCGCTTTAATCGCCTGCATTTCGTGGCGCAATTGGGCCTCATTCAATACCGCCCGTTTTGCCCGGCGGTCGGCCGCAATCCCGCAATAGAGGCAGCCGCCGTTGCAGAAATTGGAAAGATAGAGCGGCGTATAAAGCTTCATCGTCCGCCCGAAATGACGGCGGGTAATCGCCTGCGCCCGCTGCGCCATCGGTTCGAGAAATTCAGCGGCGGCCGGGGAAAGCAGGGCGGCGAGCGTTTTTTCGTTCGGCGAATCAGCGCCAATCGCACGCTGAACATCGGCGGCGGAAAATTCAAGATTCAGCCACGGTTCGGGGTTCAGCCAGTCGGGTAGTTCTTTACCACCCGCTACGCTAGAGGCCACAGAGGCACAGAGGTTGTTTTCTTCTCTGTGTCTCTGTGAACTCTGTGGTGAAAAATCAGTCATCGATGGAAAGGAAAGAGGTTAAGGGTGAACTGGCAACGGCCGCTTCGGAGGTCGGCATCAGCCCGGCTTTATACGCGGCGCGCCCGGCTTCAACCCCCATTTTAAAGGCCGCGGCCATCGCGGCGGGATTTTCGGCGGCGGCGATGGCGGAGTTTACGAGCACCGCATCGCACCCCATTTCCAGCGCACAGGCGGCTTCGGACGGCGAACGCAGGCCGGCATCGACAATCACCGGGATATTTGAATCGCGCACGATAATCCTGATCATTTCGGCCGTGGACAATCCTTTCCCGGTTCCGATCGCCGCGCCCAGCGGCATGACCGCAGCACAGCCGATATCTTCAAGCCGTTTCGCCAAAACCGGATCCGCCGGAATATAGGGCAGCACCAGAAAACCCTGCTTAACCAGCTCAATCGCCGCTTCGTAGGTTTCAATCGGATCGGGCAGCAAATGATGCGGATTGGGGTGGATTTCGAGTTTCACGAACGGACTTTTACTCAACTCGCGGCCGAGCATCGCGGCCCGAACCGCCTCTTTTGCGTTCATTGCCCCCGACGTATTCGGCATCAGCCGCACATTTTCCAACTGCGAAAGAGGACCATACAGATCGTCTTCCGCCTGCTCCCGGTTAAAACGCCGCAGCGCCACCGTCACCAGTTCCGAGCCCGAAGCCTTTACGGCTTCAATCATCGCCTGTGTGCTCGAAAACTTGCCCGTACCCAGAAACAGGCGCGAACCCAGCTCCTGATCCCCGACTTTTAAACTATCATTCATAACAAATCCTTTTCTTAACCACAGAATTCACAAAGGTCACAAAATGAAGGTAATAGGTGCTTTTGAGTATTCTGTGTATTTTGTGGTTAAGTCTAACCACCGCCGACAAAAACCAGCATTTCAATGACGTCATTTTCATTCAGCGAGGTGTCGGCCCAGCTTTCGGATGGAATCACGTCGCCATTAATCATTAAAGCCGTATGCGCCTTGTTCGCACCCAACTCGCCGAGCAGGGCTTCAACGGAACCATCGCCCTGATGTTCGTGTACATCGCCATTTACGGTCAGTTTCATTTTCTCCTCCGGGTCATCGTCACCGGTTACAAAAAAAGCGTCTCCAAACCCGGAAACGCTGAAACCAACTCCACGCTTCCTTTCGCCGGTATGATCCGGATCAGGTTCAACGGGTATAATCTCAGCACGTTCTGCAAAGCAAATCGGCACCCCGGGTGACTGATTGCGGAGGTTGCCAATTGAGGCTTTTGATGTAAAGCGGGAAGGGTGGAAAAGGCGCTTCCGAAAAAATAAATTTTTCTTATTGCGCGGTTGGAGCGGTCTGCTACAGTACGCGCTCGTTTTTACGGAAGACCCCTTCGTCTAGTGGCCTAGGACTCCAGGTTTTCATCCTGGCAACACGGGTTCGAGTCCCGTAGGGGTCGCCACTTTTTCCGGTAAAAACGCATTAGACCCCTTCGTCTAGTGGCCTAGGACTCCAGGTTTTCATCCTTCCCGTAGGGGTCGCCACTTTTTTTTTACTCCTACGACAGCAACATGCTGTTACTGAAAACCTTCCGCCTAACCCGGAAGGTTTTCGCTTTTAACCGTGACGGTTAAGCTTCGGCCGGATGAACAGGCGATTTCTCGGCAGGCTCCACCCGCTGGTTCGCAGGTTTTTTGAAGTACTGTTTTGATTCTTTGTTGATGTACAAATAGTAAATGCTGAATGGGGTCAGTATCCACCCGGCAAATGGAATTAATAAACGGATGATCTGAAAGGGGATTAAAACGTAGCGTATGTTTTTATTTCCTCGTCTTAAAAACCAACTAAGCATAATCCAGATAAATCCGATGCCAAAGGCGATGGTAAGTTCTGAAATGGGATCAATTATGTATAAGAACAGGGACATGGTCATAACCAAACCTCCACAACATAATTCGATCATTGCTGCTTTGACAACAGGTTTAGGTTGTTCCGCTGGGGGGAAGTATTTGCTGATTACTGTTTCAAACAACAGTGTGAACACAGAAAATCCAAATTTAACATAAAGGTCGATTTTTTCTGCATTCATGATGTTTATCTTTG
>QKFE01000244.1 GCA_003252225.1 Kiritimatiellales bacterium
GAGTTTTTTGGACATGATGCTCGAAATAATTAAAGGGATGGAGGGGACGGTGGCGGTGACGTCGCGCAGGGCGTAGAGCTTTTTATCGGCGGGGGCGATTTCATCGGTCTGCCCGATCATCGAACAGCCTGTTTTTTTCAGGGTTTCGATGAATTCAGCTTCATTCAGGTTTACGCGGTAGCCGGGGATGGATTCGAGTTTGTCGAGCGTTCCGCCGGTAATTCCGAGTCCGCGGCCGGAAATCATCGGAACGGTTGCGCCGCAGGCGGCGACGAGCGGGGCGAGGGGGATCGATATTTTATCGCCGATTCCGCCGGTGGAGTGTTTGTCGACTTTAACGTCGGGCAGTTCAGCGGGATTTAAAACCTTGCCCGATTCCATCATGGCGAGGGTGAGGTCGGCGGTTTCGCGGGCGTTCATCCCTTTGAAATAGACGGCCATGGCGAAGGCGGCCATTTGGTAGTCGGGAATATCGCCTTGGGTGTAGCCGGTGATAAATTCGCGGATTTCGTTCGGGGCGAGTTCTTTTCCGTCGCGTTTCTTTTCGATGATCCATTGAGGCAGCATTTTCGGAAGATAAAGGGTTGGGGATACGGCGTCAATTTTTGTGCAGTTTTTTCGAGGGGTTTGCGCGGTGTTGGGGTATAAACAGCCCATTAGGATAGTCGACCGGGAACCGCGGAGATAGGTTTGGAGATGAATAGGGTTTTTCGATTTGCTGCTGTGCTGCTGTGCCTTATCTGTGCGGGGTCTGTTTTTGCGGAACCCCATGCCGAGAAAATCCGCGTCGGTATTTTTCAGGTTGATCCGCTGAATTTTATGGATGAATCCGGCGAAGCGCGGGGGTTGAATCCGGATCTGCTGCGCGGAGTGGCGAAGGAAAAGCCGCGCTGGGAGTTTGTGTTTGTTCCGGTGACGTGGGCGGGGGGGCTTGAAAAGCTTCAGACGGGGGACATCGACCTGATGGTTTCGGTTTCGTATACGGCGGAACGGGCCGAGGTGATGGATTATTCCAAAGAGACGGTGCTGGAAGTGTGGGGGCAGGTTTTTGTCCGCCCGGATTCGGGGATTCTCAGTACGCTGGATTTGCAGGGGCGATCGGTGGGAATTATGCGCCGCGATATTAACGGGGCGAATTTTAAAAAGCTGGTTGATGCGCTCGGCGTGGAGTGCGAGATCGCCGAATTCGATTCCCATGCTGAAATTTTTGCGGCAGTCCGGGATAAAACGATCAGTGCCGGTGTGACGCCTAACCATTACGGCCTGCGGCATGAATATGAATACCGGCTGATCGGAACCTCCATCCAGTTTTCCCCTTCGCCGATTTATTATGCCGCAAAACGCGGTCGGCTGCCGGAGCTGTTAACGGATATTGATGCCGTCATTTCCGAATGGAAACAGGACGAAAATTCCTATTATTACCAGCGGCTGAATTACTGGTTCGGGATCAATCAGACGTGGGTTCAGCGTGTGCCGGTCTGGGTGAAAATCGTTATTCCGGTTTCGGTGGGTTCGGTTTTTCTGCTGGCCGGTATCAGCTGGCTGCTGAAACATCAGGTGAAACTGAAAACCGCCGAACTTACTGAAAGCCGCGAACGCTACCGGATACTGGTTGAAAACCAATCCGACCTCATTGTGAAAGTGGATACGGAAGGGCGGTTTCTTTATGTGAGCCCTTCGTATTGCGAGATGTTCGGGAAAAGCGAAAAAAGCCTGCTGGGAAATACCTTTATGCCGCTGGTTCACGAAGAGGACCGGGCTTCCACTGAAACGGAATTTAAGAAGGTTTTTGCGCCGCCGTATGAAGCCTATATGGAACAGCGGGCGCTGACGAAGCACGGCTGGCGCTGGCTGTCGTGGAAGGATACGGCGATTTTGGACGAGTACGGGAACGTGATCCAGATCATCGGCAGCGGGCGCGATGTCACGGAACAGAAACAGGCGGAGCGGGCATATAACGAAAGCTCTGAACGGCTGAAGCTCGCCACGGGAGCCTCGCAGATCGGAATCTGGGATTATGATCTGGCGGAAGATAAGCTCGTGTGGGATGAGCAGATGTTCAAACTGTACGATGTGGAGCCGACTGCGTTTAAGCATGTATTTCAATCGTGGGTGGACTGTGCGCATCCCGAGGATCTGCCGAAAGTGATCAAGCAGTTCGGGGAAGCGGTTGAAAACGATATTCCGTTTGATACGGAATTCCGGGTGGTCTGGCGCGACGGTTCCATCCGCCACCTGCGGGCGCAGGCCATGGTGCAGCGCAATGCCGAAGGGAAGGCCATGCGGGTAATCGGTTCCAACTGGGACATCACCCGTTACCGCCGAATGGTTGCCGCCCTGCAGGAAAGCGAGCGCGATTACCGCGAACTTTTCGATAATATGACCGCCGGATTTGTGCTGTTTGAAGTGTTGGTTGAAGAGGAGGGGAATCCGGCGGATTTTCTGATTATTCAGGTGAATCCGGCGGCAGAGAATATTTCGGAGCTGTCGCGCCGGGATCTGGTCGGGAAGAAAATCACCGATATTTTAAAGCCGCATGAAACCGAGTGGATGGATCTGCTGATGCGGGTGGCCTCCACCGGTCAGTCGGCCTCATATGAGCAGCGCGTGGATGCGGTGGGTAAAGTATTTGCGGCCTGGGTGTTTGTGCCGAAACCCGGACATTTGGCGGTGGTGTTCACCGATAATTCGGCGCGCCGCGCGGCGGAAAACGCGGTGCTTCGCGCGCAGCGGCAGCTTCAGCATATTATCGACAATACAAAGGACGTCATTTTCCAGATCGATCTCGAAAGCAATTTCATTTATGTGAACGCGGCGTCGGAAGATTTGCTGGGCTATACCGTTGATGAACTCCTGACGATGAATATGAATCAGCTGGTTTTGCCGGAGTTTCATGAAGAGATGCAGATGCGCTTGGATCGCCGTTTGGCGGGCGAGCCTATTTCCGGAAATTTTTCGTTCGAGATTGTCCGGAAGGACGGAAAACGGCTGTGGCTGGAACTGGCAACAAACGGCGTTTTTGATGAGTTCGGAAAACTGGAAGCTATTCAGGGCGTTGCGCGCGATATTACTGAGCGGCGCGATTTTGAAATCCAGCTGGAAGCCTCACGCAGTTTCCTGCAGGCCGTCATTGATACCATTCCGGTGCGCGTTTTCTGGAAAGATCTGGAATCGGCCTATCTCGGGGCGAATATCGCCTTTGCCGGCGATGCCGGATTCGGGACGGCGGCCGAACTGATCGGTAAAACAGATTTCGACATGGGATGGGGTAAAAACGAAGCCGACCTTTACCGTTCCGACGATGCGGAGATTATGTCAACCGGCACCGAACGGCTCAATTATGAGGAACCCCAGACCGGGCCGGGCGGAACCGTCAATTGGCTGCGAACCAGTAAAGTTCCGCTGCGCGACGCGGACGGAACTATTATCGGCGTGCTCGGAACCTATGAAGACATCACCGCCCGGAAAGAACTCGAACAGGAACGCATGCGGCTGACTGCCGCCATTAACCAGTCCGCCGAGGCGATTGTGGTAATGGATCCGATCGGCATGGTTCAATACGTCAACCCGGCATTTGAGCGGGTGACCGGCTATACCCGCGAAGAGGCGCTCGGAAAGAACCTCGCCATTATTAAAAGCGGCCGGCATGACGATCAGTTTTATAAAGGAATATGGGAAACCATCGAGGCGGGGCGATCGTGGCGCGGACGCATCATCAACCGCCATAAAGACGCTTCGTTTTATACAGTGGAAGCGGCGTTTTCCCCCGTACGGGACAACAACGATAAAATTATCAATTATGTGGTAACCATCCGCGATGTGACGCAGGAAATTGAAATGGAATCGCACATGCGGCAGGTACAGAAAATGGAGGCTGTCGGGCGGCTCGCCGGCGGTGTCGCGCACGATTTCAACAATATCCTTCAGTCCATCCTCGGGTTCAGCGGTATTCTGCTGACGGAACTGGAACCGGAATCATCGCAATACAGCGACGTCATCGAAATCCGTAAAGCCGCCCGGCGCGCCGGCGATCTGACCCGGCAGCTGCTCACCTTCAGCCGGAAGCATAATGTGGAATACGCCGCGCAAAGCATGAATGAAATTATCCGGCAGAACGAAAAAATGATGAGCCGGCTGATCGGCGAACGCATTGAATTCAGTTTTGACCTCGAAGAGCCGATTCAGCCCGTCCATGCCGATGTCAGCCAGATTGAACAGGTTCTGATGAACCTCTTTATTAATGCGCGCGATGCCATGCCTGACGGCGGCCGCCTGTTTGTTTCAACCCGGAATATCAAAGTCGAAGAACTGCCCGAAGAACTGCGCTCCACGGCAAACATACGCAGTGAATACAGCCATGTGCTGACCACGGTTCGGGATACCGGCTGCGGCATTCGGGAGGACGTGCAGGAACATCTTTTCGAACCGTTTTTCACCACGAAAAAGGTGGGGCAGGGAACCGGCCTCGGCCTCTCCGTCGTGTACGGAATCGTTCAGCAGCACGGCGGCCTGATCGAAGTGGAAAGCAAAGTCGGCGAAGGGGCGACCTTCCGTTTTTATCTGCCTGTTTATGACCGTTGCGAACTGAGTATCAGCCCGGTTGATATTAATTATGAATCCGCCGAAAGTCCCGAAGGAAAAGGGGAGGTTATTCTGGTGCTGGAAGACGATCCGGTGGTTTGCGAACTGAGCGAACGGATGCTGCGCGATGCCGGATATGAGGTAGTTTCCGCAACCAGTCTGGCCGACGCAAGGATGGCGCTGAAGCGGCATGAAATTGATCTGCTGCTGGCTGATGTCATCCTGCCGGACGGGAACGGACTGGAGCTGGCAATGGAAATAAGGGGACAATCTGAAACTATCCCGGTGCTGTTGTGCAGCGGGTATGCGCTGGATGCGGATGTACACAGCGAAATTTCGAAGAAAGGGTTCCGGTTTGTCGAAAAACCGGTCACCGCCATGCAGCTGCTGCAAGTTGTGCGGGAAATGCTTGATGAAACGAAAAGAGTGTAGTCCATTAGAGAGGCTAAGGAGAGAAAATCATGGCGCGTATATTGATTATTGATGATGACGAAACCATCCTTACGGTTTTTAAACGTTTTCTGACGGGGAAGGGGTACGAGGTTGAAACCGCAACGGACGGGCGGAAAGGGCTGCGGCTACTGAATCTCAATCCGCCTGATCTGGTGGTCACCGATATTATGATGCCGGAAACCGATGGGCTTGAAGTGGTGATGGCCATTCGCGGAACAAGCAAAGATATCCCGGTCATTGCCATGTCCGGAGGAATGCACGCGATGCCGATGGATTTTCTTCCGATGGCCACGAAATTCGGGGCAAGCAAAGTCCTTTATAAACCGATTGAACTCGAAGACCTGCTCGTTGCGGTGGAAGACGTTCTGCCGGTTAAAAAGTCCTGATCTCTTCGAGCCCAATACCGCGCTATTTTTTGCCGGCGGGGAAAACTTCCTCCGGTTTTTCTTCTTTCAAAACCGGGTCATTCTGAATGATGTGCACATCCCGCTACGGGAAGGTGTTTATCCTGAAAACGGAAATGACTCACCACGAATCGGCACGAATTGACACGAATCACCAATAATAGAGGGTTTTCCCAGTCACAGCCTTTGGTTTCGGCAGTCACTCCGCCGATGAGTTCCTCGTTTTTTGTAAAACGTTCTTCATTCGTGAATATTCGTGTCGATTAGCGGTTCCATTCACGAATTTAGATTTATCCTCCGTCAGCCTGATGACGGATGATGTCCGCTTCAACCATGTAGATGACATCTTCGGCAATATTGCAGGCATGGTCGCCGATCCGTTCGAGGCGGTGGGTAATCGCAAGCAGGGTGATCAATGACTGTGCATGTTCGGGCTCTCGCTTCAGCGCCTCGACAATTTCATCTTTCATTTCAGCCTTCATCGCATTGATTTCATCGTCGTCTTTGATGACTTCACGGGCGAGAAAGGTGTCGATATTCACCAGCGCATCGAGCGCTTTCCGGACGATGGCTTTTGCCAGATACGTCATTTGATGCAGATCCAGCGGGATCTTCGGCTTGGCCATTTTGTTGATATTGATGCCGTTCTTGGCAATGTCGGCCGCCAGATCGCCGATCCGTTCGAGGTCGCTGTTCAGCTTCATTACGGCGATAATAAAACGCAGGTCGATGGCAACGGGCTGATAGAGGGCGAGCGCTTTGAGGCATTCCTCTTCCACTTCGACTTCCAGATTATCGACCAGTTTGTCGTCAGCAATCACTTTTTCTGCCAGTTCGGCGTCATTTTCCTGAAAGGATTTAACGGCCAGTTCGAGGCTTTCATCCACCCGCGCGCTGAGCGAGTAAATCAATTTTTTGAGTCGTTCGAGTTCTTTTTCCAGATGTTTTGCCATGGTTCGCTCCTTCGAAGCGTGATACGTGATGCATGATACGTGATTTTTTTCACGGCTCACCCGTCACTCGTCACGCATCTCTCTCTTTATCCAAATCGTCCTGTAATATAATTTTCCGTCTGCGGGTTTTTGGGATTGGTGAAGAGTTGTTTTGTTTTACCGAACTCTACCAGCACCCCTTCATACATGAAAGCGGTAAGGTCGGACACGCGGGCGGCCTGCTGCATATTGTGGGTCACAATGATGATCGTGTAGTTCTGCCGCAGCTCGCCGATGAGGTCTTCAATTTTTGCGGTGGCTTTCGGGTCGAGCGCGGAAGTGGGTTCGTCCATCAAAAGGATTTCCGGTTTAATGGCCAGCGCGCGCGCAATGCAAAGGCGCTGCTGCTGTCCGCCGGACATGCCCAGCGCATTCGCAGTCAGGCGGTCTTTGACTTCATCCCAAATGGCGGCCTGCCGCAGACTCTGCTCCACCATTTCACTGAGTACCTGTTTGTTCTTCACGCCCTGCAGGCGCGGGCCGTATGCGACATTATCAAAAATGGATTTCGGGAATACGTTCGGTTTTTGGAAGACCATTCCGACGCGGGCGCGCAGGGTGACGACGTCGATATTTTTGGCATATATATTATACCCGTCGAAAATCATTTCGCCGGAAGCATGCGTTGAAGGAATCAGATCGTTCATGCGGTTGATTGAGCGGAGGAGGGTGCTTTTACCGCATCCGCTGGGTCCGATCATGGCGGTGACTTTCTGCTTCGGGATCTGCATGCTCACTTTCCGCACGGCCTCGAACTCGCCGTAAAAGAGGGAGAAGTCTTTGGCTTCGATATGCACGCCCTTGTCGGCGTTTTCATCATCGTGCGCGGCAAACGTGTCGATTTTTTTCAGGGTAATCTCTTCGCTCATGTTATCCTCTAAGTTTTTTTGCAATTCGGGCGCGCATCAAAATGGCGGCGAGGTTCAGCAGAAGTACAATGGCGACCAGCGTGAAAACCATGCCGTATTGAACATGCCGGATTTCATCGACCGCTTCGTGCTCCGTGCACAGGTTGTAAATATTCCACGGCAGTGCCGGCGTCGGCTGATTCAATGTTTCCCAGATTTTCAACGGAGCCCCAACGCTGACGGCGGCCGTGAAAATAATGGGGGCTGTTTCGCCTGCGGCGCGGCCCATACTGATAACAATGCCGGTTAAAATACCGGGCAATGCCGCCGGAAGAATCACGGTTAAAACGGTGTGCCATCGTCCGGCGCCCAAACCGAGTGCGGCCTCTTTATAGGTGCGCGGTACGGCGAGAATCGCCTCTTCCGATGAGCGGATAATGGTCGGCAGAATCAGCAGGGACAGCGTTAACGATCCGGCCAGTACGCTTTTCGAGTCGGACACCTGAATCGTGTTTAAAAAGAAGGCGAGGCCGAACAGACCGAATACGATCGAAGGAACGCCGGCCAATGTGCTGATACAGATTCGGAGGAAGCTGACGACGCGGCCCTCTTTGGCATATTCGCAAAGATAGATTGCGGCGATGACCCCCATTGGAATGGCAAAAAACATCGCGCCCAAGGTGAGGTAAATCGTGCCCAGCACTTCCGGCCAGATGCCGCCGAAGATGTGCGAGTCTTTCGATTTGTCCGTGATGAACTGCCAGTAGAAGGTGGTACGCGGGGCCATCATGGCCTCAAGGTTTTTTTCGAGATAAGCAAACATCGGTTCGAGCTTGGTGCCGCGGAACGAATCGATACGGGGGATTTGAATCTTCTGTCCCATCGTATCGGCGTTGGAGTAATCCCACTCCTCTTTATAGAGGACTTCGTGCAGTTTGACCTGCGTTCGATCCCAGCGGGTCTGGCCATATTGCTGGCGCAAAAGCACCGGTGTTTTTTCGCCGGGAACCGGCCCGAGCAGTTCTTTTATGACATCGGCTATTTCTTCAAAGGGTTCGGTTCGTTTTTCAGTTAAAGCATCAAGCTCATTTTTCAGCGCCTTCGCTTCTTCGCTCAGCCGTTCCTCTTCTGCATCTTTGGCGGCGATTTCGGCCTCTTTCCCCTCCTTTTTTTTCAGGGTACGGATCTCTTTTTTCAGCTCTTTTGCCCGCTCCTTTTTGGCCTCCATGGTTTCTTCGAGCTGTTTTTCGAGCGCCATTGTATTGGCTTCATAGGCGGCCATCATTTCAAAAACCGGTTTGCGCGCTTTGCTGACTTCGGCCATTTCCGCGTTGAATTTATCCGGGTTTCCGCGGTTGAACTGTTCGAGCATCACGCGGCGGTGTTCGATGGTGCCTTTAAAAACAAAGGCCTTCGAACCGCGCGTTATAATCGGGGTGAGAATGAAAAGCAGGGCCAGCGCCATGATGGCAATGGCAATCAGTCCGAGGCCGGAAAAGGCTTTGTCGAGTAGTTTTCGGGTTTCTAAGCGCATGGAAATTTCAAGGGACTAGGCACTAGGCAATAGGCACTAGTGAATAGCTTGGCTTGTCCTCTGGATTGCGTTGTTTTCATCAAAATATCGGTTCTTTATTCTCTATTGCCTGTTGCCTATTGCCTATTGCCTATTTCCCTAATTTTTTACGCGAGCGTTTAACGATGATTGCGCTGACGAGATTCATGATGAAAGAGAAGGCGAGCAGGCAGAACGCCATGGCGAACAGGACGTGAAAACGGGATGATCCGGTGACGTGGTCGGCCTCGCCCATATCCCCCGCAATCGTCGCGGTCAGTGTTCGAACCGGCTGAAGCACATTATACCACGGTTCCGGAATTCGCGCCGCGTTGCCCGACGCCATCCAGACCACCATCGTTTCGCCGATGGCGCGCATCACGCCCAGAATAACCGCCGTCAGAATACCGCTGATCGAAGCCGGGATAATGGTTTTAATAATCGTTTCGGCGCGGGTTGCGCCCAGCGCATACGAGCCCTCGCGCAATTCCCGGCCCGCCGCCTGCAGCGCATCTTCCGAAACCGACACCACCGTCGGCAGCGCCATAATCCCGAGCATAATCGAAACATTCAGTGCATTCGTGCCCGAGCTGATTTCAACGCCCTTCAAATTAGCGGCCAATTTAAAAATAAACCCGAAAGCCAGCAGAGCGAGCGCCGGGAATATAACTCCGCCCGCAATCTTTGCGTTCATTTTGGCGGGCAATTTTTCCAGCATTAAATCGCCGACCACCATCACGAGCAGCGCGAAAACAGGGGCCAAAACCAGCCAGACGCCAGCCGACAGAATCGCGCCGCCATGGTTTTGCAGCATCGGCGCAAAAACCACCAAAGCAAAGAAGCCGTAGGCCACTGAAGGAATCGCCGCCAGCACTTCAATCACCGGCTTCACAATCTGCCGGATATTAAACGGCAGCAGGTCGCTCAAACAGACCGCCGCCGAAATACCGAGCGGAACCGCCACCAAAACAGCCCCCAATGTCACTAGCCCCGTACCGATAAAAATCGGCAGCGCCCCGAACTCCGCTGGCGTGCCCGAAGGATACCAGCGGGCACTGGTGAAAAATTCCTTAACCCCCTCCAGTTTAAAAAACGGGATGGCATCTTTCAGGATGAAATAAAAAATGAAAAATACCGCGAAAGTGGAAAGCGATGTCACCAGAAAAAGAAACCCCTGACCGGCCAAGGTGCCCGCTCTTTGCCGACGGCTGGCGGCATCACTTAATATTAGGCTTGTATTAGCTTTTTCGCTCATAGGCACAGAAATCCCTTAACTATGTGAATCAGAATGGGTTCAAAATGTTAGCAAAAGATTAGGTGGAGGTTAGTGTTCGGTTGTCCTGCCCCTGAAACAATCCGGGCAAAGATGCGGTAACCGCCCGGGGCTGGTAGCAGATGCGAAGGC
>QKFE01000099.1 GCA_003252225.1 Kiritimatiellales bacterium
TACGAACAAATGCCATTCCTCCAGTCTTCGCCTTGAACATCCCTTTCAGGCGAGAATCCGGAAAATAGCACCCTTTCATCAACCCAGCAAACAGCCCTTTTACGCATAAAAACCAATCACTTTGCGCAACTCGTCACACCTCCATCGTCATGCTCCATTTTACTCCCCACTCGCCCGGAAGGTCGTTCTGGAGAGCGGTTTTATGACGTAAGGTGCAGTGGAAGCCGAGGGTTTTTCAAGGTTGAGGGGCTTCCTCTCCGGGGCATGCCCCGGACGGTAGCCCGAATGCTATGTGCTGTTACGCTGGCCGAAAAACTTACCCTGTCTCAGCGAAATCAACGACGCCGGAAGCGTCGTCTACGTCATGAAACGGCGATGTTGACGAGGCGGCCGGGGACGACGATGACTTTGCGGATGGTTTTGCCTTCGAGCCAGAGCTGTACTTTTTCGGAGGCTTTGGCGGTGGCTTCGATTTCGTCGTTGGAGGCTTCGGCGGAGACGGTGATTTTGTCGCGGACTTTACCGTTTACCTGCACGACCATTTCGATTTCGTCGCGTTTGAGGGCTTCTTCGTTCACGGTCGGCCAGTCGGCATTCATAATTCCGGCTTCGTGGCCGAGTTCGACCCACAGCTCTTCGGCGATATGCGGCGCGAAGGGTGAAATGAGCAGGACGACGTTTTCGATGGCATCGCGGAAGACCGCTTTGGCGGAATCCGAAGAATCATCGGCTATTTTCAAATGGTCGATGGCATTCATCAGTTCCATGATCGCGGCGATGGCGGTGTTAAAGGTGAATGCGCCGTCGAGCCCGCGGGTAATCTGCTGAATGGTTTCGTTGGTTTTACGGTAAAGATCGCGCTCGGCATCGGCCATTTCAACGAGATCGGGCTGTTTTCCTTCAACCGATTTTAACAGGTCGAGATTGAGGGCCACGCGCCGCCAGATGCGTTTCAAAAAGCGGTATGCGCCTTCGACGCCGGAATCCTGCCATTCGGCCTCTTTTTCGGGCGGGCCGATAAAGAGGGTGTAAAGGCGGACGGTGTCGGCACCGTATTTTTTGAGCAGTTCTTCGGGGCTGACAACGTTGCCTTTGGATTTCGACATTTTGTAAAGGTTTCCATCGGGGCCTTTTTTACAAATCATGCCCTGCGTAAAAAGCTGGGCGAAAGGCTCGTCGAAATCGATCAAATGGAGGTCTTTGCAGACTTTGGTGAAAAAGCGGGCATAGAGCAGGTGCAAAATGGCGTGCTCGATGCCGCCGATATATTGATTTACCGGCATCCATTTGTTGGCGATTTCGGTGTTCACGGCCTGTGTGTCATCTTTTGCGCTGAGATAGCGGAGGAAATACCACGAAGAATCAACAAAGGTATCCATCGTGTCGGATTCGCGCTTCGCCGGTTTTCCGCATTTCGGGCAGGCGCAGTTCATGAAACTTGCGGAACCTTTAAGCGGCGATTCGCCTTCGGCCTTAAATTCAACATCGGTCGGCAGCAGAATCGGCAGATCCGATTCATTCACCGGAACGGTTCCGCAATCGGCGCAGTAAACCATCGGGATCGGCGCACCCCAGTAACGCTGGCGGGAAATGAGCCAGTCGCGCAACCGGAAATTAATCGTGCCCCGTCCGAAGCCCTTTTCCTCCGCAAATGCGGTCATTTTTTGAATGGCTTCACGGTTATTCATTCCGGAAAATTCACCGGAATCGACGCAGGTTCCATCTTCGGTGTAGGCCGTTTTCATCTCTTCCAAAACAAGGCTGTTTTCCTCGTTTTGAATCGAAAGCTTGATCGGCAGGCCATATTTTTTGGCAAACGTGAAATCGCGGGTATCGTGCGCCGGAACCGCCATTACGGCACCGGTTCCATACATCAGCACATAGTTTCCGACCCAAAGCTCAATCTTTTCGCCGTTGTACGGGTTGATTAAATAGCGCCCGGTAAAAAGTCCCGCCTTTTCCACTTCGTCGGCTTCGCGATCAAGATTGGTCAATTTGGAGCACTCTTTAATGAACTCGAGAATTTCAGCCTCGTTCGGCATCCCTTTAATGAGGTTTTTGAGTTCGGGATGTTCCGGGGCCAGCGCCATGTAGGTGCAGCCGAAAATGGTATCCACGCGGGTGGTGTAGCAGGTGACGTGATCGATCTGGTCTTTTCCGCCGTCTTCGCGCGGAACCACCGGGAAATCCACCTCGGTGCCTTCGGAGCGGCCGATCCAGTTTTTCTGCATGGTTTTCACGCGGTCGGGCCAGCCGTCGAGTTTATTCAGATCGTCGAGCAGACGCTGGGCATATTCGGTGATTTTGAAGAACCACTGTTCCATCGCCTTTTGCACCACTTCGGAATCGCACCGTTCGCAGGCGCCGTCAACCACTTGTTCGTTGGCCAGAACGGTGGCGCAGGAGGGGCACCAATTTACGTTGGAGTTTTGTTTATAAGCCAACCCTTTTTTATAGAACTGGATGAAGAGCCACTGGGTCCATTTATAATATTCCGGCATGCAGGACGTGACTTCCTTTTCCCAGTCATACATGCAGCCCCAGGCGCGGAGTTGCTCTTTCATCGTGGCAATATTGGCGGTCGTGTATTCCGCCGGCGGCGTACCGGTTTTAATGGCGGCATTTTCAGCCGGCAGACCGAAAGCATCCCAGCCCATCGGGGTCAGAACATCGAAGCCCTGCATTTTTTTATACCGGGCAACGGCATCGCCGATAATGTAGTTTCGGCCGTGGCCGACGTGCAGTTTTCCGGAGGGATACGGGAACATCATCAGGCAGTAATAGGGGTTTTCCGCTGCCGCCAGATCGGTGACAAAATCGCCGTTGTCGTCCCAGAAATTCTGCCACTTGTTTTCAATTTCGCCGAATGGATAATCTTCCTGCATGTTCCTGCTCCGTTCCAACTAAAACAAAACCGCAAAGACACCAAGAAACTGTCAGCTTTATGCCTTTGCTTCTTTGCGGTTAAAAAATAATTCGTATTCAAAAGAGCGGGAATATTAGGGATTTGCGGCGGTTTTGCCACTTCAAAGCTTACAAAATGCGTATACGAAAAAACCGGGATCACGGCCCCGGCTTCATCAATAAATGCAACAGACTAAACGGGACAGGCGATCGGTTCAGCCGGGCGGAACGGTTTGATGAACGCTTCGTTGAAGTCGTATCCGCCCATAAAATCTTCGATCGAATCTTCGTCGGTTTTCCCGAGCAGGCCTTCGTTGACCAGATTGAAGACAATATTGCCGAAATCGATGCATTCGTGGATGCCCCATTCCGAGAGCACCCGCTTTGAAACCGGCCCGAATTCCTGTAGAGCATATTCGCGCATTCCGTCGAGCAGCTCCCGCCCGGAAACATGCCGCGGTTTATCGAGTTTTCTGACCGTGTGATCCAGCCCTTCGCGGACAAAATGGTAGGCATCGGCGGTATAACGGGGATCTTTTTTAAGGATCGGTTCGAGCAAATCATCTATGTGCGGATGTTTCATTTTTCTCTCTATACACTATGACGAATTCGGTCAGCTAATTCGGACATTTCGTCAAAATCATTATAACTCTTTGCATTCCAATTCCAGTGATGCCCGTCGCCGTCAAACCGGGGAATCACATGCACGTGCAGATGCGGCACTTCCTGCCCCGAAGCCTTTCCGTTATTTTGCATAATATTGACGCCGTCCGCGCCAAGCCCGTTCAACTGCGCTTTAGCGATTTTTTTGGCCGTAATATGCAGTTTTGCCAGCAATTCGTCCGGTATTTCCGTGACCGGGTCATAGTGCTTTTTCGGAATCACCAGCGCGTGGCCTTTCATAATCGGGCCGATATCCATAAAAACGAGCACCTCTTCGTCCTCGAAAACAACCGTTGCCGGGATCTCTTTTGCGGCGATTTTACAAAATATGCACTCACTCATTCGGACGCTCCGTTCGTTCCATTCCGGCGGGGGTATACACCCCGGATTCCCCCGTTTTCAAGTAAAACCAGCGCGCGGCCAGCCCGATGAAAACCAACGCGCACACCGCGAAAAGATAGACCCGCTCCTGCCGGGTTAACCGGAAAGCGGCCTGCAATGGACTGGGCTGTTTATCGGCCATGCGGGAAATGTAGTAAAAATCCCCGCAACCGAACAGCGCCAATTTGGGACAATAGCCGCTTCACCGCCTGTTGGGGGATGGGGGCGCGGGGGAAGGGGTTTCCCGTTTTCACAAAACGAAAACAGACCGGGTTTTATACAAATTTAAAACCGCTTTATTTGATATGAATCAGACTTCCGGAACCGGCGGAATAGATTGCGGAGTCGGCGGGTTATTGAAATTACGGGGGATCGGCGGAGAATTTTCCCCGTTCCCGTTATCCGGCAGCGGCGGAATTCCGGATCCTCCGCGGCGACCGTGTTTTTTGTACTGCTGGCGGGCGCTGTTCATAAACTCGTCAAATTTTTCTTTCCCGAGAATCCGCTCCATTTCCTTCCGGTTTTTCACCAGAATCCAGAGCTGCTCCTTTTGTGCGGCGCAGACTTCGTCAATGGCTTTACCGAGCAGAGTTTCGGGTGCACCCTGATTCTGCAGGTCTGAAAGTTTTTTGCGCGCGTCGTTCATCCGCTGCATATTGGCTTTCATTTTTTCATTGTGCGCTTTCTGCAGCTCTTCAATCTGTATTTTCTGTTCCTCGGTTACACCGAGTTTTTTCAGCGCGTCTTCCATCAGTTGCAGGCGGCGTTCGTGGTAGTCGCCCTTTTTATCGACCCCGCCGACCTGCCGCTGTTCGCCGTCTTTCCTGAATTCCTGCCCTTCGCGCGGCGGACGTTCCATTTGATTGGTTTCCTGCGCAGACGCGGAAAACGCGGCGACTGATAAAATGATGACGGCAATCTGTTTTTTCATCTTCCAAAACCTCCGAAACGGGTTACGGATTGAATAACGGAAAGTAGCAGGCACTTATTGCCTATAACAGTTCAAACTTTTTTTCGCAGGGGGCGAGATAGCGCCAGCCGGTTTCCGTCACCACAATGGTGTCTTCAATCCGGACGCCGCCGAGACCGGGGTAATACAGGCCCGGTTCCACGGTGATTACATTGCCGGGTTCGAGGATTTCGCCGCTGACGCTAACCCGCGGGCCTTCGTGGATATCGAGCCCGACGCCGTGGCCGGTTCCGTGGATAAAACCGACATGCGCGCCGTTTTCCACCTTGGTTTCAAAACCCCGTTCGGCAAAAACCGCCTTTGCCGCATTATGCACTTCATCGGCGCAGATTCCCGGCTGAACGGTTTGGAGCGCGGCGGACTGCGCCGCTTTTACGGCGTTATAGAGCTTTTTCAAATCGGCCGGTGCTTTTCCGCGGCAGACGGTTCGGGTGATATCGCCCCAATAGCCGCTTTTTTCGGAGCGCGGAAAAATATCGAGGATAATCGACTGGCCGGCAAAAAGCGGCCCGCTTCCCCTTTCGTGCGGATCTGTACCCTGATCCCCGCCGGCGACAATGGTTTCAAATCCGGCGCAATTGTACTCAATCAGCGTTTTATGGATCAGCTGCCGGACGGTTTCCGAGGTCAGTTTTCCCCCCCCTATTAATAGAGCGGAAGTTTCGGGGTCGATTTCCGCCGAAGCGATCAGCCCGATGGCTGCTTTCATGGCGGCGACGGCGGCCTGCTGGCTTTCCCGAATCCGGGCGATTTCACCCTTATTTTTGACTTTCCGTTCGGGGCAGACCGGTTTGCGGTAAACCGAAACCGGAATACCGGCCTTTTCCAGCTCAAAATAGAGCCCGGTCGGAAAATCGGCGTCAACCTGCAGTTTCCGAATTCCGGCTTTTTCCATTAAGGCTTTAATCTGCGAAACCCGTTTACCGTCCTTTTTCCCCTTTAATCCGAGATCGCCCGCCGTTAAGACTTTCGTATCGGGCGTGCACTGTTTTTCCCCGCGCCCCTTTTCCATCGCCGACACAAGCAGGTATTTCTTATTTTTCGTTTGAAGAAAAATAAAGGGGTCCGGAGCGGTAAAACCGCTTAAATAGCGGATATTCGCGGTGCTCGGGGCGGAGCCGGAGAGCAAAATCAGGCCTGTTAATTTTTTCATTCGGGCACAACTTCCTTTTATTCGCGGTTTTACACTCGGCCCCCGGATTGGAGCTACATTTTTGTGCTCATCATTTTCTAATGGTGCAACGGCTATCTTGTGTTTCCCGAGCGCCCGATTACCATATTTTGTGGTGTTTGATTTTTTAAGCTAATTTTTTCCCAAATCGCTTGAGCCGGTCAGTCCGTTTTTCTACCTTTCAAACTCGCATTACAGGATAGGAACCAACTGCCTGTTAATAACTTGTGGATAACAACAGGCATCCTGTTAAAAGGGGGCAACTTAAGCAAAATGAACAACGAACGCCATAATATATGGGAAGAAGCATGTAAACAGCTGAAAGGCATCCTTTCCGGCGATATTTACGACCGCTGGATTGCCGTCATCCAATGCCTCGAAATCAGCGGAAACCACATGCGCTTGGCCGTCGCCAACGACTTTTATAAAGACTGGCTGGAAGAAAATTATTTCCCGATGATCCGCAAAGCCGTCATGGTGGTCAGCGGAAAAGAGCTCGATATTTCACTCGAAGTGGATTCAACCTGCTTCGATATCGTCAAAGAAGAACACGAACCGGAACCGATAATTCCGCCGATTATTTCGCCGCTTTTCAAAAAACCAGCGCATAATCTGAATCCGAATTACACCTTCGATTCGTATGTCGTCGGCGCGGCCAACCAGTTTGCGCACGCGGCCGCGCTGGCCGCTGCAAATTCGCCTTCGCGCACCTACAACCCGCTATTCATTTACGGCGGAGTCGGGCTGGGAAAAACCCATTTAATGCAGGCCATCGGCAACCATATTGCCGCCAAAAAGCCGCGCGCAAAAGTCTGCTACATCACCTGTGAAACCT
This sequence comes from Kiritimatiellales bacterium, assembly GCA_003252225.1. Lineage (GTDB taxonomy): Bacteria > Verrucomicrobiota > Kiritimatiellia > Kiritimatiellales > Pontiellaceae > Pontiella. The sequence goes on from QKFE01000099.1 coordinate 6,925, forward strand.
TTCTGAATGAATATATCGACGCGCTTCAAAATAACAGCGTCGCCGCATTCCGGAAAAAATACCGCAAAATCGACATGCTGATGATTGACGATATTCAGTTCCTCGATGGAAAAGCGCGTATTCAGGAGGAGTTTTTCCACACCTTTAACACCCTCTTTGAGAGCCACAAACAGATTGTACTGACTTCGGATCGCACACCGAGTGAAATGGCCGGACTGGCGCCGCGCCTGATTTCGCGCTTCGAATGGGGACTGGTTACAGAACTGTGCAAACCCGATGTGGAAACCCGTACCGCCATTTTGCGTAAAAAGGCGGAGCTGCTGAATCTGAACATCGAACACGGTCTGCTCGATTATCTGGCCGAACGCGTTTCATCGAATATCCGCAGCCTCGAAGGCGCACTGATCCGGGTTGCCACCTTTATGTCGCTTACCAACCAGAAAGTCGATGTGGCGAAAGTGGAGGAACTGCTGCACGACCTGCTCGATAAAGAGTCGCAGGCCGCCATCAGCGTCGATATTATCCAGCGAACCGTTGCGGAACATTTTGATTTGCGCCAGTCCGATATTCTCGGCAAAAAACGCTCGAAAGATATCGCCTGGCCGCGACAGATTGCGATGCACCTTTCGCGCACAATGACCACCCAGTCTTTCCCGGTGATCGGCGAAGCGTTCGAGCGGAATCACGCCACAATTTTATACGCGCACGATCAGGTCTCCGAAAGGGCGAAAGAGGATCGCGGGCTTCAGCAGACGCTGGCCATTCTGAAAGATAAAGTGAGCAAAAATGCCGCAAAGGTGCTAACTAACGCGTAACTATTTTTTACTCCTGCAACAACGTGAAAACCGCCCTATTTGCCTTGGGGCGGTTTTCTTTTTAATAAGGTGGACAAGCGTCTCGCTTGTCAATCCATGTGGAGCCGAACTCCAATGACAAGCGAGACGCTTATCCTACTTTTGGTTCCCCCCGCGCCCCCCTCCCCTTAGATTTTTTAGCCCAACTTTGCGCCTTTACAGTTGGATCGGCGGGCGGTTTCGGGCATAGTTTCGGGCGTGTTTTTTTCCGGTTCGGTTTCAGGAGCGGCTCACGGTGCGCTAACGGGCTGTTAATAGAAACTGAATAACCTGTGGGGGAATTGATGATAAACTGAATAACTCGGGGTTGTGAACAGACGGCCGGTTTTATGCCCAGTTTATTAACAGTGTTATCCACCTTTTCAAACTTTTACGGGTGACGGAGTTACGGAAAAAAGATACAGTTTGCGGCGCTTATTTACAGAGTAATAGGAATAGGGAATTTATAAATAGAGTAACTCTATATTACGGGAGGCTTGTTAATGAAGTTCAGTATCGAGAAGGATCAAATTCTGGAAGCCCTGCAGAAGGTGCAGTCGATTGTTGGCCAACGCACAACACTGCCGATTCTTTCAAATGTCCTGCTCGAAGCAGGCGGGGGAAAACTGACGCTCACCACGACCGATATGGAAGTGAGCGTACGCACCAGTATTGAAGCCGATATTTCGGACGATGGAGCAACCACGCTGCCGGCCCGCCGCTTTTTCAATATCTGCCGCGACCTCCCGAGCCACGAAGTGACGATCAGCGTCAATAAAGATGATGTGGCTGAAATCGCATCGGGCGCTTATCACTGTAAACTCGAAGGCCTCTCTAAAAGCGATTTCCCGCCGATGCCCACATTCGAAGAGAGTTACTCCTATGAGCTGCGGCAGGGTACATTCAGGGATCTGCTCCAGAAAACCTCCTACGCGGCCTCTACGGACGAATCCCGGGCGATTTTGAACGGTTCTCTGATGGCGTTCCGCGATAATAAACTGACCTGTGTCTGTACTGACGGCCGGCGCCTTGCGCTGGTTGAACAGGAAATTGATATTCCGGCCGATGCGGAAGTCGATATCGTGGTGCCGACCAAAACCGTAAACGAGCTGATTAAAACATTGGGTGAAGACGGCGATGCGGTAATTAAAACCTCGGCAACACAGGTGGCTTTTGAATTCGGAAACATCTTCATCATTTCAAAGCTGATCGACGGAACGTATCCGAACTATCGTCAGGTGATTCCATCGCAGTGCGAAGAACGGATTGCCGTGGATCGCGATATGCTGCTTTCGGCCGTACGCCGTGTTTCAATCATGCTCGATGACCAGGCTTCTTCCGTAAAAGTGAAAATCACCGAAAACCGGATGGAGCTGTTAACCTCCTCGCCGGAAATCGGTGAATCGAATGAAAGCGTACCGGTGAAATATTCCGGCAAAGACATCACGATTGCCTTTAATCCCGCCTTTTTAATGGCGCCGCTCAAACACCTTGATTCCGACGAAATCTTCTTTGAGCTTTCCGATGAACTCAGCCCCGGTGTCATCAAATCAAACGTACCCTTCCTCTACGTCATCATGCCGATTCGTGTGACCTAATTAACGTTCGAATTTTGAGTGATAAATTCAGATTTATCGGTCGGTTAAAGTTTCTGATTTTCGAAAGCGTGAAATGACGGGTATTAAATCAAAAATCGCAAATCTGAAATCTGAAATCAGAAATCAGAAATGGAAAAAGTGGTTGCCGAACTAGGGGTCGAACCTAGACTAAGCGGGTCAGAGCCGCTTGTGCTGCCATTACACCATTCGGCAGGAATGAGGGGCAGAAACTAGCCATTTACCCCCACCGGATCAAGCAGGTTTCTAAAAAAAATGCCAAACACGAATCAGAAAAAAATCATCCGTCTGCTCGGCGTCGGATTTGATACTGAAGACGGACATGTCCGCATCACAAAAAGCGAAAATTTTGAAGTGTTGATGGGCTCCGCTGAAAGCCACGAATATATCACACAGCTCATCACTAAAATTGAAACCGAACTCAAAGCCAGCGGCCTTAATCTCGACGATCTCACCCCCGAAGAATTCAGCCGGTTTGTGCAGGCGATTAAATAACGCCCTATTTCCAAACCCCGTAAATCCCCGTTCCGCAATCCGGGCATTTTCCATCGGATATCCTGTTTGAAAGAATCTGATATCCGCTCCGTTCGATCAGCAGTTTACTGCAATTCGGGCAGGTTGTATTCTCCCCTGCCCGATCGCGCATATTTCCCACATAAACAAATTTAAGCCCCAAACTAAGTGCGAGATCGCGCGCCCTTAACAGCGTTTCGGTCGGTGTCGGCGGTAAATGACAAAGCTGGTTCTGCGGAAAGAAACGTGAAAAATGGAGCGGTGTTTCCGGGCCGAGGTTTTCAGCAATCCAATTACAGAGCAGTTTCGTTTCCTCCACCGAATCATTCAGCGTCGGAATCAGCAG